>JAZURG010000065.1:0-14626 GCA_045606145.1 Faecousia sp. | reverse complement strand
GCCATCACCATCCAGTACGGCGGCTCCATGAACGAGAAGAACGCCTACGAGCTGCTGGCTCAGCCCGACATCGACGGCGGTCTCATCGGCGGCGCTTCCCTGGTTCCCGAGAAGTTCGTCAAGATCATCGAGGCAGCCAACCAGCCCACTGTTTGATTTCAGATAAGGGAGCGGCAAATGCCGCTCCCTTTTTCCCATTTGATAAACCGGTAAATGATCGTTTATCTTACCAGCTACCGCCGCACCCTAAAGGCTTCTCCCTGGGGAGAAGCTGTCA
The DNA here is from genome assembly GCA_045606145.1 of Faecousia sp. GTDB lineage: Bacteria > Bacillota > Clostridia > Oscillospirales > Oscillospiraceae > Faecousia. Next base: position 14,349 of record JAZURG010000065.1, on the reverse strand, counting down.
AAAATCTATGATTTTTGACTGATGAGGGGTCAAAAAGCTGCCACACCCCTCATCCGTCTGCCCTCCGGGCAGCCACCTTCCCCCAAGGGGGAAGGCTTTGGATGGTGCGATAAACGATCATTTATCTGCTTATCCCTGCATTGGAGGAATCTATATGCAAACATTATACTTATCCGCGCTGGATGCGGATACCCCAAAACTTGCATCCGAAATCATCAAGGCCGGTGGCCTTGTGGCACTGCCTACGGAGACCGTATACGGTCTGGGTGCCAACGGATTGGATCCGGATGCTGTTAAGAAAATATTTGAAGCCAAGGGCCGTCCGCAGGACAATCCTCTGATCCTGCACATTTGCGGTGCTAAGCAGATGGAAGACCTGTGCCATGACATTCCTGCCGCTGCCTATGCCTTGGCGGAAGCCTTCTGGCCCGGCCCGCTGACCATGGTGTTACCGGCAAAGGATATTGTTCCCCTGTCCACAAGAGCGAATCTTCCCAGTGTGGCTGTAAGGTGTCCCGATTGCGGGATCACCAGAGAAATCATCCGGCTGTCCGGTGTACCCATCGCCGCCCCCTCTGCCAATATCTCCGGTAAGCCCTCCACCACTACTGCGGAGCATGTGCGCCACGACCATGACGGACGGATCGATTGCATCGTGGACGGCGGCCCCTGCCGGGTGGGTGTGGAAAGCACCATTGTGGATCTGACCGAAGACACCCCCCGTCTGCTGCGTCCCGGCGGAATCGGTCCGGAGCAGCTTCGCAGCGTTGTTGGTGACATCATCATTGATAAGGCCGTCACCGCTTCCGTGGACAAGGACGCGGTGGTCAAGGCTCCCGGCATGAAGTACCGCCACTATGCGCCGGATTGCAAGGTGCTGATCGTGGAGGGCGATCTGCCCGCGGCTGTATCCTATGTAAAGCAGCACTGGATTCCCGGCAACCGGGTGCTGTGCTTTGAAGAAGAGCTGGATGCTTTTGCTCCTTTTGCTCCCCTTGCTTACGGCAAGGAGCGGGATCCCGATTCGCTGATGGCCGGTCTCTTTGCCGCTTTGCGGGAGCTGGATGACCCCAATATCGGTACAGTTTTCGCCCGGTGTCCCAAAGGCAGCGGTAAGGCTCTGGCTGTCCAGAACCGGCTGGCAAAGGCCGCAGGCTTCACCTACGTGAATCCCAGAGAACAAAGCTGCATCATCGGCATTACCGGCGGCACCGGCTGCGGAAAAACCACCGCGCTGAATGCCATTCGCAATTTGGGCGGCACGGTCATTGACTGCGACGAGGTTTATCACCGGTTACTCAAAGACGATCAAAAAATGCTTTCGCGCATAGCGCAGCGTTTCCCGGGTACAGTAGAAAATGGCGCATTGGACCGGAAGAAGCTGGGCAGCATTGTCTTTGCGGATGCCGATGCCCTGTTGGACTTAAACCGCATTACTCACAGCGCCGTGAAAGAAGAGGTGCTGCGTCTGCTGCCTGCGATCCCCACACTGGTGGCCATCGACGCCATTGGCCTGTTTGAAGGGGGTCTTTCCGAGCTTTGCGATACCACCGTTGCCGTTACCGCACCGGAAGCAGACCGGATCGCCCGGCTGATGGCAAGAGAGAATATTTCCAAAGAATATGCTCAAAGCCGCATCGCCGCCCAGAAAAGCAATGACTACTTTGCTTCCCTTTGCGATCACACCTTGGAAAATAACGAAAGTTTGGATGCATTCGCAACCAAATGTCTTGCTTTTTTCATGGAACTGGCTATAATAAAGGAAAACTGAAACAAAGGAGTTTTACCTATGACTACTGAAGAACTGCGCAAGAGCCTGCTGGCTGAGCGTAAGAACGGCTACACCCAGCTGACAAAAGAGCAGCGCGAAGAAATGGAAGCCTACTGCAAGCGCTACATGGCATTTATGGATGCCTGCAAGACCGAGCGGGAAGCGACCGCCTGGACCGTGGAAACCGTGGAAAAGCACGGCTTCAAGGAGCTGAAGCGGGGCATGGACTTAAAACCCGGCGACAAGGTCTACTACAACAACCGTGGCAAGAGCATTCTGCTGGCCGTCATCGGCAGCGAATCTTTGAACTGGGGCGCTAACATCTGCGCTGCCCACGTGGATTCCCCCCGTATGGACCTGAAGCCCAATCCCCTGTACGAAACCGACGAGATCGCCTACTTCAAGACCCACTACTACGGCGGCATCAAGAAGTATCAGTGGACCGCTGTGCCTCTGGCACTGCACGGTGTTGTGTACCGCAAGGACAACACTGTTGTCACCGTGACCATCGGTGAAGACGAGAACGATCCCATCCTGTACGTTTCCGATCTGCTGATCCACCTCAGCGGTGACCAGATGCAGAAGACGCTGGCCAAGGGCATCGAGGGTGAGCAGCTGAATGTGATCCTGGGCACTGAGCCTCTGGAGGGCGAAGGCGCTGATCTGGTGAAGCTGCATGTGATGAAGCTGCTGAACGAAAAGTACGGCATCATTGAAGAGGATTTCCGCTCCGCTGAGCTGACCATCGTACCTGCCGGCAAGTGCCGTGAGGTAGGTCTGGACCGGAGCCTGCTGGGCGCTTACGGCCACGACGACCGTGTGTGCGCTTACGCTGAGATCGAGCCGCTGCTGGAAATGGGTACGCCCACCCACACCGCGGTTTGCATTCTGGCTGACAAGGAAGAGATCGGCTCCGTTGGCATCTCCGGCATGCAGAGCCAGGCCTTTGAGTACTTCATGGGCATTCTCTGCGAGAGCCAGAACGTCCGTCTGGACGAGTGCTTCAGCCACTCCTTCTGCCTCAGCGCTGACGTTTCCAATGCCTTTGATCCCAATTTTGCTGAGACCTGTGACCGCCGGAACAACAGCTTCCTGAACTACGGTGTTTCCATCTGCAAGTACACCGGTTCCCGTGGTAAGGGCGGCGCGTCCGACGCTTCCGCGGAAGTCATGGGCCACATCCGCACCACCCTGGATGGCGCCGGTGTTCTGTGGCAGATGGCTACTCTGGGCAAGGTCGATCAGGGCGGCGGCGGCACCGTGGCTGCCTACATGGCCAACCGCAATATCGATACCGTGGATGCCGGTGTGCCTGTTCTGAGCATGCACGCGCCCATGGAGCTGGTCAGCAAGCTGGATTGCTACATGACCATGCTGGCCTGCAAGGCTGTTTACGAAGCATAATTCAGAAGCCGCCCGAATGGGCGGCTTCTTTGCGGGCAGTCACCTAAAACGCATGTCATTCTGAGCGGAGCGCAGCGGAGTCGAAGAATCCGCACCCAAAAGTAACGGATCCTTCGACTCGCTCCGCTCGCTCAGGATGACACGGTAATTTGATGGCTGCTAAGATAAACGATATTTTTCGGCTTCTTTACTTTTTCGCAAATTGGTGCTATAATAAGCCGGTAAAGGAGGCGAAGCGATGCGCCAATTTCTTCACGAACTGAAAAACTTCTTCCGCAAGGGCGATATGGTGCTGCTGCTTCTGTGCCTCATCACCAACACCTTCGGTATCATTATGATCTCCAGCGCCACCAATCACCGTGGTAATCTGCGCTACATCATCATTCAGATCGCCGCGGCTATGCTGGGTATTCTGTGCTATATGCTGGTGTCCTCTCTGGACGCGGATTTCCTGTCGGAGCATCGGGTCGCCTTTGCGGCCTTTAACACGTTTCTTCTTCTGCTGCTGATCCCCTTTGGCACTGACCTGGGCAGCGGCAACAAAAGCTGGCTGGACTTCCCCTTCCTGCCCATCGATATCCAGCCTGCGGAAATTTGCAAGATCACATATATTATCATCATGGCATCTACCATGGCCAGCTACCAAAACAGTATATCCTCGTGGCGCTCTATTGTTGCGATGGTGTTCCATTTGGGATTGCTGGTCGGTACGAATCTTGTCATTTCCAGCGATGCGGGTGTTTCTCTGATCTTCGTATTTATCTTCGTCGGCATGGCTTTTGCCGGCGGTGTCAGCCTTCTTTGGTTTTTGTTTGCCGGCGGTTCCATCGCTGTTGCCTGGCCCATCCTTTGGGAGTATGTTTTTAAAGAACACCAGCGTAACCGGATCCTGGTCCTTTTGAATCCGGAAAAAGTTGACCCGGATGGCATCGGCGTCCGCTACCACTCTGTGCGTTCCCTGCGAAGCCTTACCGGCGGCGGCTGGAGCGGACAGGGATTGTACAACGGCATCCGTACCCAGAACGGCGAGCTTCCCTCTCAGCATACGGACTTCATTTTCTCCACCGTGGGTGAAGAACTGGGTTTTCTTGGCTGCATTCTGGTGCTGCTTCTGGAGCTGGCTATCATTATCCGCTGCATTCAGGTGGGCAAGCGCAGCCCCGATTTCCTGCGCCGCATGATCTGCTTCGGTGCCGCATCCGCGCTGATGTTCCAGGTCATCATCAATGTAGGTATGTGCATCGGTCTGACCCCCGTTATTGGCCTGACCCTGCCCTTTATCAGCTACGGCGGCAGCTCTCTGGTTACCCTGTACACCATGCTGGGTCTTGTGTCCGGTGTCCATGCCCGACCGTCACCCCAAAGCCATGAACGGTATATTCGACCATATCGTTGAATTTTATGTAAGTTCAATTCTATTTATGTCATCCTGAGCAAGCGCAGCGAGTCGAAGAATCTCCGGTCTATCATTCTATGGAGATCCTTCGTCGGCTCCGCCTCCTCAGGATGACATTTTTCCAGTAGGCTGTTATTTTGCAAAACAATAGGATTCGCCCTTGCTTTTTATGGGTTTGGCTTTATAATAGAATCATGAAAATATGCGCCAAGGAGGCCAACAAAATGAGAGAATTCATGGATAAGGACTTTATCCTCCAGACCGAAACCGCCAAGCATTTGTATCACGATTATGCCTGCAAGATGCCCCTGGCTGACTACCACTGCCACTTAAGCCCCAAGGAGATCTACGAAGACCGCCGCTTCGACAACATTGTAGAAGTCTGGCTGGGCGGCAGAAATTCCGACGGCAGCTACTTTGGCGACCACTACAAGTGGCGCATGATGCGCTCCCACGGCATCGACGAGGAGTACATCACCGGCGCAAAGGATCCCTATGAGCGGTTTGTGAAGCTGGCCGAGGCTCTGGAAATGGCCATTGGCAACCCCATGTACCACTGGTGCCATCTGGAACTGCAGCAGTTCTTCGGCGTGTACGAGCCTCTGACCGTGGAAAGCGTCCCCCGGATCTGGGAGCACTGCAACAAGCTTCTCCGGGAAGATCCCGACATGACCGCCCGGGGTCTGATCCGCAAGGCCAATGTTGCCTTCATCGGCACCACCGACGACCCCATTGATACCCTGCAATGGCACGAAAAGATTGCCGCCGATCCCACCATGACAGCTATCGTCGGCCCCTCCTACCGCCCCGACAAGGCTGTGAATATTCACAAGGGCGGCTGGCAGGAATACATGGCCCAGCTTGCGAAGAGCGTCGGCAAGGAAAAACTTGCTACCATGCAGGATGTGCTGGATGCGCTGGTAGAACGGCTGGAGTATTTCAAGGCCCATGGCTGCAAGGCCAGCGACCACGGTCTTGACTATGTTCCTTTCCAGAATTGCACCACGCAGCAGGCAGATGCCGTTTATCAGAAGGCTCTGCGGGGCGAAAAGCTGACAACCGAGGAAATCGAAGGCTATCAGACCGTGATTTTGCTGACCCTTGGTAAGGCTTACCATCGTCTGGGTATCGCCATGCAGCTGCACTACTCCTGCCTGCGTAACAACAACGAGCGGATCTTCAAGCTCATGGGCCCCGACACCGGCGTAGATGCCATCGCCCAGAATACCTGCGGCGGCAATATCGCTCAGTTCCTGTCCGCTCTGGATCTGGCAGGTCAGTGTCCCAGAACCATCCTCTACTCTCTGAATCCCGCCGACAAAGCCCAGTTGGGCACTCTGATCGGCTGCTCCCAGGACAGTTCCATCCCCGGCAAGATCCAGCACGGCTCCGCATGGTGGTTCAATGACACCAAGTCCGGCATGGAAGAGCAGATGAAGTCTTTGGCAAATCTGGGTCTGCTTGGCAACTTCATCGGCATGCTTACCGACTCCCGCAGCTTCCTGAGCTATGCCCGCCACGATTACTTCCGCCGCATTCTGTGCAACCTCATCGGAGGTTGGGTGGAAAACGGCGAGTATCCCAACAACGACGCTTCCCTGAAGAAGATCGTCGAGGGTATCAGCTTTAATAACGCAAAGCGGTATTTTGACCTCTAATGCAATACGGTGAGCCTGCATATCTGCCATTAGATTCCGTAGGGGCGCTCAGTGAGCGCCCTTCAATCTGCCGACAATGACCTGACTTTTTGCGGGCGATCAATGATCGCCCCTACAGGTTCTTAGGCTAGTTCTTCTATCATTCGGAAAAATATTGCCCTCGTTCCGAGCAGGAACGAGGGCATTTGTTATTTTACCGAAAGATAGGCTTCAAAGTACCGCTTGCCGAATTCACGGCAGGCTTCGGAGTCGAAATGCAGGCCGTCGGGCTTCATGCTAAGACCCTGGGAAGAGGCGATGGCGCAGTGGGGAATTTCCCGCGCAAGCTGCCGCAAAATGGCGTTGAGCTTTTGTTCCCGGCCCTCCGTGTGCACTCTCTCGGTGAGCTGCCACGGCAGTTCCCCAAGAATCACAGGTACATCCTCCGCGCCCAGATCCCTGCGCAGTTGGGCGATGATGGTCAAACAGCGCTGACGGTAGGCTTCCACGGTTTCGTCGCTGAGACAGTCACTCTCACCCTGATGCCAGAGAATGGCTTTCAGCTTGGATGTCCGCTGGGCAAGCTTTGTCTGCATCACCGCGTGGTCATACAGCAGCTCCCCGGGCATCCACTGGCTGATCTCGGTGCCGCCGTCGGCGCAGGGGATCAAGCCAACCGGTGCCTGAAAATGCCGGGCATAGCTGTCTGCAAAGCTGGCCGCCAGACTGACACCGCTGCGGTAGCGGCCCTCAAAGATCCCCCGGTCCGGGTTCACCGGCTCGCACATAGGCTGCCAGCGGCCCATACGAAGCATGTAGCACAAAGGGTTGCGGATCGGCTTGACCTGCCCCAGATCGCCCCGCCCGGCCATATTGGATTGGCCCAGCATCAGTATGCTGCTGACGGTATTCTCATCCGTATGGATTCCATCTTGGAACACAGGCGATCACCTCCGGAATAGTTTATAAGAAGAAAAGGAACACCATTCAGTCAAACATGTCATCCTGCGCGTGTTGCAGAGCGCAGCGAATCTTCTAATATCATGATTGCCGGTGGCAATCATACCACTACAAACACGAAGTGAGTCGAAGGATCCGTTCCTTTTAGATGCGGATTCTTCGACTTCGCTATCGCTCCGCTCAGAATGACAGAAGTACTAACGAACTGACACAAATTAGAAGGGGAACAGCTCTTTCTCCAGTTCCGGCGTCAACTGGGTGCCGTACTCGCTGAGGCCGAAGGCTTCGGCAAAGTGGATCTTCTTGCCGGCTTCGCCATAGCGCTGGATCAGCTCCTTGCGGTACAGGGATGCCAGATAAGCCTCGTCCTCTTCGCTGTGGTTCTTGGCATCGATGGTCAGAATTCTCTCATCATCGGGCAGGCTGTCTCTGTCGATGCGGTTGCCGTGGAGCCAATCAAGGCGGACAGCGGGATCCGCGGGAACCGTATGCTCCTGGCAATGGCTGTAGGGCAGCCACTCATAAAGCTGAGATACGTGGCAGTCAAACATTTCAAACTTCTTGTCGATGACAGAATCAATACCAACAACCACGTCCACCTTAAAGGGAGGCTCCTGGAACTTATCCCAGCAGTACATGATGACGGGCATCTTGCGCATGGCGGGCACTTCAGGGCAGAAGCCGGGAACGATCAGCAGGTAAGAAGCGTCCTGCACCAGAACGGCTGCGTTGCGGTGGTCGGCATGGTAGTCGTTGGTACGGTGAGCAAACAGAAGATCGGGCTGGAATTCCCGGATATCACGGATCAGGCGCTTGCGGTTTTCCATGGTGGCCTCCAGGGTGCAGTCATCTACATCCCACACATCGTACTCGATGCCGGCGATCTTGGCGGCCTCCTGGGTCTCCAGATAGCGGCGGGCGGCGGTCTCCTTGGGAGTCATCACATGGTGGCCATAGCAGCCGTTGCACAATGACAGGAACTTGACCTTGTGGCCTGCGGCGGCATACTTCAGGGCGATACCGCCATAGCTGAAATCACAATCATCGGGGTGGGCACCCACGACCATAACACGAAGCTGTCTTTCCATAGTTGTTTACTTCCTTTCTGAATGAAGCATGATAAATGTAATGAAAAAACGGAAATCTACGGCTTTGGCACTTAGCCACACTGCCGTTACCAAGGAAAGTATAGCATATTCCATTTTGAAAGGCAACCGACAAAATCCATCTTTTTACAGGTGCAAAATGTCCCGTTTGTTCATAGACAAACGGGACATTCCTATATGTATTACGCTTCCCAAAGGCTGTAGGTTTCCAACATCCATTTAGATGTGTCGTACATCATCTTTTCCAAGTGCTGCTGCATGAAAAGCTGCGGTTTCAGAAGTCGGGAATCATCCGCGAACTGCCGTCTGTCCCCCAGCCAGTACCGGGCGGGCCGTAATGAAGAATTGCACTCCAAGGTAAAATACCCCTTGTAACCCACATCTATCAAAGCATGCATCACTTCATCGTGATTCAGTGTGCCCAAAAACGGAGCCACATGCTCGTCCTGCTTGCCCCGGTTGTCATTGTAATGGATGGCATAAAGGTCATCGCCCAAGGCCAGAATATCGTCATACTGATTGCCCTCGCAGTTTGCGTGGCCCGTATCCCAGCAGCCATGGTACAAAGGGTGATCTACATATTTGATAAACTCACCCATGTCCTTACCAGAATTGATCCAATACCGGTCGCCCATGTTGGCCTTAGTGCTGTTTTCACACAGAACGTTGACACCGCACCGCTCCATGGCGGGGAACAGCCTTTTGCAGAAGGCCAGATTTTGCTCAAACCACTGCTCTTTAGTAATGCCCTCCGCACAACCGTTGTGGGAAACGGTGTTTTTGATGCCCAGCAGCTGGCAGATCTCAATAGACCGGATGGTTGCTTCCACCAGAAAATCCACGTGTGCCGTATCTTCTGACAGTGGATTTCCCCCTTGGGAGTGGGCCTGTACAAACTGCATACCAAGGCTGTCGGCGTGGTCTTTCAGCCGCTTCACCGCATCCTGCCAGCCATCGCGCATATAAACGCAATCCGGAGTGAAGGTGTACATATTCAGATCGATATATCGAAATCCCGCCCGGTACAGTTGCGTGATCTGATCTTCATAGGAATCACAATACAATTCAAAGTCACCGGTTGTGGTTGCAAGCTTCATATGATTACCCCGCTTTCTTTCTGTCAATCATCAGGATACAATTTACTTTCTTTCCAGTGTTTTATGGAAGCTTCAGGTTGAGCTGTTCCATAATCTGCCGGCATATCTGCTCCATACCGAGAATCGTCGGATGTCCCGTGAACTTATCTATGTCGTGGAGCGTCACGCATTCCACACCCAGCCGCTGGGAAGCATTTTGGATGCAGGCTACGATTTCTTCCTTGATATCGCAGTTGGCAATAAATACGATTCGGGCCTTTGGGTGATTCTGCTTTAACTGCGCCATAAAATAGCAAATGGCGGGCAGTACGCAAAACAGGTCGCTTTCCTGCCAGTCGGAAAACATCTCCGTTCCCAGAGGGGCATCGGACCAACTGTCATTTGTACCGCCAAAAACAAGGAACGTATCGATCCGGTTTTTCTCAAAGAAGCCGGATGCCAACAGTTGTCTGTAGCGGCAAATAAAGGAAGAGGTTTGGGAACAATCCCCTTCGTATCCCGTATGGCCCACAGTAGATCCGGACCAACTGTTGTTGTGAATCAGGGTCGCGCCGGTGTTTTCCATAAGCCGGCCCCACCAGGTCTGGGTGGGAAGCATTTTCGTCACCGGCTCTTCCGGGTTCCGTCCCTCAGAGTAATAGAAACAGGGATACCCCTCGGGAATGTAGTCCTTGTGGGTGGAGTAGCTGTCTCCGAAAATCATAAAATTCTTGATCATATCTGTTTCCTCCATGCCATGATTCTTGTGCTGATGCATGATTCATAGTTCGCGAATCCTGTTGCGCTTCATATAAGCAGACGGTGTTTCGCTTGTTTTTTCCTTGAACAGGCGGGAAAAATGATAGGGATTCGAGAAACCGCATTGCTTCGCGATCTCATTGATTTTTATATACCCTTCCGAAAGCAACTGCTTTGCCATATGGATACGCAGATCAATAACATACTGTTTGGGAGATATGCCGTAGGCTTTTTTGAAAAGCTTTCGAAAGTATTCCTCGCTGATATAGCATTGGGATGCCAGAAAGGAGTTGCTGATCTCTTCGGTGTAGTGCTTTTTCAAATATTCCACTGCAGGAGACAGTATCTTGGAATCCCGGGAATATGCCTCTGACAATTGATAGAAAATCCCGTACGTCAAACGCATAATGAGCAGTCTGCTGCCGTGATTGAGGAAAAGCTTCCTCAAATGCAGAAAGTCTTTTATGATGACATCCACGTTTTCCATAGGGACGACAGTGATCGTGTCAGCAAAAATACCATTACAGGCAAAGTTGATTACATAAAAATCGCCCTCTGCCTGCTTTTTGATCATATACTGCTGATCCTTTGGCAAAATAACCGCGTGCTTGCTGTCCAGCACAAACTGCTTGCCCCTGTGACAATAGGTGATCTGTCCCCGGTCTGTGAAGGCCAGACCCCAGGTGTGCCGCTCCGAGACCGATGTGATGCCGTGATCCGCGAAATGCAATGTGTATACAGACAAGACATCGGCAATGTGCAGCCGCTCCCAATTCATTTCTTCACCCCCACGATCGTACCATATCAATCAAGAATATACATGATTCTCCGGTCATACAATACCATAAAGGTCAAGTCAGGCCCGTTTTGATCATTGAAAAGTTTTTCCTTGATTCCTATAATATACGCATAGCCATCATTTCGCAACAACAATTTGTAAAATATTCAAAAAAACAGGAGAGAACGCGTTATGGATTTTCATGGAAAAACAGCCATTATTACAGGTGCCGCCAAAGGCATCGGCAAGGCAATCGCATTGGGATTCGCAAAAAGAGGCGCGAACGTGGTCATTTGTGACATTTTGGAGGATGCCCTTGCAAAGACGGGCGAGGAAGCGGCGGCATACGGTGTGCGCGTAAAAAATGTCATACTGGATGTCACGGACGAAGCGGCCGTGGAAAGGATGATCCGGGATTCTATCGGGGAATTCGGCCAGGTACATATCCTTGTAAACAATGCGGGCATCTATCCTAACAGTGATTTTGTAGCGTCCAAGTCCTCTGACTGGAAACGAGTCATCGATGTCAATATCCTCGGCACTATGTATCCCACCCACGCCATACTGCCCCACATGATCGAGAACCGGTACGGCCGGATCGTCAATATCGGTTCCGTGGCAGGTGTGTACGGTATTTCCTATTTCGTCGATTACTCAACCACCAAGGGCGCGGTGATTTCTTTCACAAAGGCATTGGCCAAGGTGGTTGCCGACAAGGGAATCACGGTCAACTGCATTTCTCCCGGCAGCATTGATGTAACGGGGGGGCAAAGCACCATGTCCGAGCATTCCTTTACAGGAAGATCCGGAACCCCCGAAGAGCTTGCCAACGCGGTGATCTTCGCAGCCAGCGACGAAGCAAGCTACATGAACGGTCAGAATATCCTCGTGGACGGCTGCCGTAAGAAGCTGTAAAGCAAAGCGGCTCCATAACTGTAGTTCGCTGATCCGATTCCTATAGAAAAGCAAAAAGAAAGCACACCGGACAGTGTGCTTTCTTCTTGAGTTCATCTCAAAGTTTTACGGCAAGTATTCAATCGACAGCTTTTTGTCCTTTTCCCCGTCACCATCGGAATCGTAAAACAATTCAAAATTTTCATCATTCCAAGTAACAGCGTAGTTTCCATCGGAGAAAGGCGTATAAAAATCTTCTTTTGCCACATATTTTTCAAGTTTTTTCATCGTACAAAATGATGTTTTTTCAAATACATCGCCGCCATAGGGAGAGAAGAAATAGCAATCTTCGCCAATCACAATGGTATGGTCCCCGTCTTCCGATTGGATTTCTACATAATGGTGTGGCATAAAGCCAGCAGTGACCAAAAGAACCATCACCACAAACCAAACAGTAATACCAGCAATGGGGAGTACAATGAGGAGCCTTAACCACCACTTTACTATATTTCTGTGTAAAAATACCGCAATTGCACTTACCCAGAGAATTGCAACCAAAGCCACACAGAAAAAGAAACGCCTACCTGTAAAAAAGGATTCACCAAAGTAAAAATAGGTATTTCTATCAGACATGATATCGGCTACCCATAAAAACGCGGCAGGAACGAGAGAAACCGCCAATGCGATAATTGAGTATAACGGAAATGTTCTCTTTTTCATACTGATCTCCTCTGACATCACATTCAATGTGTCCAAATAATGTGTCATCTATCCCGGTAAGCGAAAGTATTCATAGATGTATTCTTCCAGATCATCCAATACATCCAAATCAAAATCATAATAATACAAATAACAAATCCTACTGTTCGCATGATCCGTACCAATCAAAAGGCCCATTTTATATGTTGGAAGATCATACTCTGTCTTTACTAAGCGGATTGAAAACTCACCGACGACAGCATCACAATCAGATTGAAGTTCCTCATCATCAGCGGAGAAAAACGCATACTCCGAAGCGATTCTCTCTATTTGCTTCTGGTACTGCGCATCATCATAAGTTATAAACAGTCCTACCGTGCTTGTATCGAACAGCAACATAGTTCGACTCTTATATGTAGCAGTAGCATTCACATATTCACCGCACTGATCAATGGACGGCATGTAATCCTTAGAATAAGCAACCTCGGACAGGTATACTTCGTACTTTTCCGCGTTGGATGTCTCTTTGCTGACCCTGGCACAGGAAACAAATGAAAAAAGGAATAATGTTGCCAAAAGAATCAAAAACAATTTTTTCAAGCGGGCACCTCCTATTCAAAAGATTATTTTTTGCTGTGAAAGAGCGACTAAAAGTAGTATATGTGAGGTAAGTCTGAATTCCAAATGTATATTGCCGCCGATACTTGTAACGCTTCTGCCGATTTGATTGGAAATGATCGATTCTTTAATGGATTTCAGATACTTGACCAATTCAATAATATCAACAGAAAATTCCATAGATAGATTTTTAAGTTTTGAATCTGACATAAAATACACCTCATTTTTAATATTATATCACAAGAGATATTGTTTTGCAAACAAGTGATCAGCGATGTCGCTTCTCTGTGATAAGTGATGCGATGCGTTCTTATCATGCGCCGAAGGCGTGCATCACAGACGAAGTCTACATCACGCACAAAGTGCGCATCTCGTTCCGAAGGAACGCATCACTCAAAAGAGTCACCTTATTGGACTTGAGGGGCGACCTGCGGATTAACAGTCCGTCTTCGTTTGCGGTGCCCGGCAGAAGCTTCGTCCGCCAAAGCGGTCTCGCTTCTTGCCGACCGTGGCACACGCTGCGCCCTCGCTTTATCTGCCACCGGCAGCGCTCGGGCTCGCGGCTACCTCCTGAGCCCGCTCAGTCGGTATAGCGACGGCTGTAACCTCAAACCGCAGGTACGATTCCTATAGAAAAGCCAAAAAGAACACCACCCGTTTGGGTGGTGTTCTTTTTGGCTCCCCCTGTTGGACTTGAACCAACGACCTGCGGATTAACAGTCCGTCGCTCTACCGACTGAGCTAAGGGGGAATATTTGTGCTCGCGATTCCTATTTTTACGGCTAGGGCAAGCTATCGTCATGCCGCAGCAACAATCCAGTGGATTGTTGCAGGCATATCGAATCGCCTAGGAAAAGCTTTGTGTTCGCGTTACCTATTTTCACGGCCAGTCACCCGGCAACTATCGTCGGCGTACGTGTGCTTAACTTCTGTGTTCGGGATGGGAACAGGTGGACCCACACGACAATCAACACGGACTCTTGTGGATGGGGTTTACCCCATCGTTTATGTCAAAAGCCTTGCGGCTTCTAACAGCTTCTGAATTATAGCACCGTGATGCTACAATGTCAAGAAAAAATTTATATCAAAACTCAGAAGAGTTTAGATTACTTGGTGACCCATACCGGATTCGAACCGATGTTAACGGCGTGAGAGGCCGCTGTCTTAACCACTTGACCAATGGGCCATTGGTGCAGCTTCAGGGACTCGAACCCGGGACCCACTGATTAAGAGTCAGTTGCTCTACCAACT
>JAZURG010000064.1:0-3833 GCA_045606145.1 Faecousia sp. | reverse complement strand
CCATGATCTTTTCCAGCTCCGGCGAATTGGGCTTATCCATCAGTTCCTTCCGGGGCGCGCCAAAGAGGGCAATCCTGCTCTCCCGATCGGAGACAGCCGCGATATGCCCCGTAGCCGACCCAATGGACTCACACATCTGGGACGCAAATTCCTGCAAATCCCCCATGGGCGAATACTTCCGAAAAATCACCCCACCGTCCTTCTCCGTATAAATCTCCAGCGGGTCACCCTCACTGATAACATTGACATCGAAGACCTTGTCCTTCTGGTGAATTGCCTTCTGGACGATGCGGGTCAATGAGCTATCCTCGATGCCTGACTTAAAATTTGCAGCAAGGCCCTCCAGACCGCATTTTAGGAGAATGTCGATATCCGGTTTCAGCTGGATGTCCAGATGATCTTCGTAAACCTTGATGCGGTCGATGATCAGCTCCAGGTCATTTCGCTCCAGTGTCTGCTTTTCCAGAACATCCCGGAACACGTCCATGGTAGTCTTGGCTGTGCGGTTCACCAGAATGATGGTATTCCGCTTGTCAGAAAGCATTTCAATCTGATGATTCAATCCCTCGATTTTCTGCATCAGCTCCGCTTCCAGTTCATCATACAGCTCTTCCAGAACAGCTTCCTGTTCCGGTTTTTTCATGATCTCCCGGATGCGCTGCCGCTTGGTGGTTTTCAGTTCCTCCTGCAGCTGCTCCAGGATTTCCGCCAGATGATCGGCGGATTGCTCGGTTTCCGCAATATCGTCATTTTCGTGGCTGAGCTCAGCATTCAGCTTTTCCAGCATGGCAGCAGAGTTTTCCATTACCCTTCGGATATAGGCCCGAAGCAGATCGTCCAGAACGTCCACCCGGATGTGATGGCTGGTGCAGCCTGCCAGACCCCGGCGATGATAGGTGCCGCAGGTGTACGCAGGCTTCAGATCTCCACGGCTCATGGCAAACATGGGACTGCCGCAGTCGCCACACTCCAGAAATCCAGAGTACACATTGTCGTATTTTTTCACGCCCCGGTAATTGGAACGGGTGCGCTTTTCCCGGAGGTCCCGGGTAACGGCAAAAGTGCGGTAGTCGATGATGGGCTGATGGTGATTCTCGATGACGATGTGCTCGCCCTCATCCCGTTTCACATCCTTGCCGTTGATCTTGGCCCGGGTGTACTTGGCCTGCCGGAAAGTTCCAATGTAAAAATCATTGTCCAGAATGCCCTGAACCGTAACGATTGCCCACGCGGCATTTACCTTGCGGTTATAGGGCTTATTTTTTGTCTCTTTTCGCATCTGCTCGCACATGCGGGGTGTGGGGATGCCCTGCTCCGTCAGATAGTTGGAAATCTTCTTGTAGCCCCAGCCTTCCACATTGTATAGATGGAAGATTTTACGGACGACGTCCGCTTCTGTGGGAACAACCTCAAACTCATTGCAGTCGTTGATGATGTAGCCATAGGGAGCAGCACAGATCCATTTTCCATCCAGCTGACGGCGGCGGATCACATTCTTGACCTTCTTGGAGGTGTCTGTGACGGGCATTTCGTTGATGAGGAACTGGAACTGGATTTTCAGCCAGTCATCATCGTTGGGAAAGTCGATGCCATCGCCAATGGAAATGATTCGGACACCGGCATCTCTCAGGTCTTCCAGTTCCACCAGGCCACGGGAGTTTCGGCGGGAGAAGCGAGAGAAGTCCTTAACTACCAGAATGTCATATTCATGGCTGATCAGCGCTTTACGCATAATCTGATAGCCTTCCCGCTGCTCAAAGGTGTAGCCAGAGCGGTCCCGGTCTTCAAAGAATGTAAGGCTGCTGCCGGGGAATTTGCTTTTTACAAAGTCCTCTATGATCGCCTTCTGGTTTTCGATGGAAACATTGTCTTTGGTTTGCTCATCGTCCACCGAAATGCGGGTGTAGCCCGCTATGTTGTAAATTGAAGTCATATTGGCCTCCATTCAATCTTGTCTATCTATCATTTATCTTTTATAGATAACATTGTACACTATGCGTTTTGGGATTGCAAGAGGAAAAATGCGGAAGATCGTAAAAATCTTCCGCATTTTCACTTCTCTCATCGTTCCAGATGGACAGCCACTTTTGTTTTCTGATCCCGCTCTCTCTGAACGGCCAACTCCGCACAGCGTTTCTTGTTATACGCCAGCAGCGACAAGGTGCTTTCAAACAGATCCTCCTTACCGGAGTGATAGGCAGCAACCAAGTACTTTTCCTTCTTCCATTTGGGATACATAGCTTTCAGACGGCGCTGGAGCTCCTGATCCTGGGATTCCGCTTTTGTCAGCCAGACGGAAATGATCTTCTTTTCCTCGTTACGCTCAATCTCCACGGATACCGCCTCCTTTTCTCTGGATAGTATTACCAATCTTTTCACTTTTGATGCGAATAATCGTTCTCTCCTTTTTCAGCAGTACGGTACTGCGCGACAATTTCTTCAGGAATCGCATCCATGGTCTGCTGGAGTGCTTCCACCATGTGCTGAAGATCATCCAGTTCCTGCATCTTCTTTTCCAGTTCCAATTGGCGCAGGGTGCTGGCCTTGCTGCTGTTGACCTCTTTCTTCAGGTCCGTAATCTCACGGCGCATCTCCTTGGCGGCCTTGCTGGTTTTCTTCAGCTTGGTCATCAGTTCCTCTACACCGGGGATGTACTCATCCAGCAGAGCGGCAATTTCTTTGGATTTCGCCTTGGCGTTCAGAGCGTTCATCTCGGACAGGAGCTGAATCAACTTGTCTTTCTGACGGGTCAGCCGGGCAGCTTCCTTGAAGAGACGGAGCGGGATGTGGGTTCTGCCGGTCAGGCTTGAAGATTCGCCCCGCTCAAAATCGGGGTATTTCTTCACCATGTAGCTCCAGAATTCATCCTGCCACTGGGTCAGCCGTTTCTTATTGCCAATGATCTCCTTTGCACTCAGCCGTCCGTCGGAAGTGATGGGGACAAAGCAAAGGTGCATATGGGGAGTCTTCTCGTCCATATGCACCACGGCAGATACGAAGGTATTGGGATCCTGTTTTACTTTCATGAACTCCAGTGCCCGTTCAAAGTAGCCCCGGATCTCTTTCTGGCTCTTTCCCTGGAAGAATTCCGGACTGGCAGTGATGAGGGTTTCCACCAGCCGGACACTGTCCTTTCGGGTTCTGCATCCTGCTTCCCGGATCTGACGTTCTGCTTCCGCCCGGTACTTGGGAGGCGGGGTAAGAAGATTGTAGTTCAGCTTGCTGCGGTTGGTGTCGATGTCCGGATTGCTGGCATAGCTTTCCTTGGCACGTTCGTTGTGGGCCTCAATCTGACCGATCTCCGGTCCCTTGTATTTGGCAAATCTCAAAATTCCATACTGTGCTTTAGGCATGATTCATCACCTCCACGGATCGTTTGGATAAGTATCGTCTGCACTCTGCTACAATTGCCTTGTGAGGCTGCTTGCATTCGCGTACGCATCTGCGGCAGAGGACATTGTATTCGACGCGTCCTGCGTCGTTCAGGAACAGGGACAGTTCCTTCTTTCGCTTTTGTGACATTTTAGGCATAAATGCTCTCCTTTCGTGAAAAATAAAAATTCTGTAAGTTTTCGGGTTGAAATTGGCCTGTGGAAGGCCCTGTAAGCGGTGAATCAGGGGGCGGACGATAAAACATATGGCAATGGAGAAAACACAGTAACTGTTGCATTTCGGGTCGATTTTCGGCCCGTTGTTTTCTTATGCGCGCTTTTTCGACTCCGGCTCCCGGTTATAATGATCTTTGCTGAAAAACAGAGAACAGACTCAAAATCATGCGTACCGTACGTACATGCATACGTCCCGGTACGTTGGTACATACGGTACGGATGTTC
>JAZURG010000063.1:0-3682 GCA_045606145.1 Faecousia sp. | reverse complement strand
AATCGGGCCGCCAGGATCATCCCTTCTATGCCGCGCCCGCCGAAGCCACCGGGAACAAGGATGCCATTCAGTCCGGTCAGGGTTTCTTCATAAGAATCCTCAGTCAGGGTTTCCGAATCGATCCAGCTGATTTCCACCTTTGCATCCAGCGCATAGCCGGCATGACGAAGGGCTTCCGCAACTGACAAATAGGCATCATGCAGCTGCACATACTTACCCACTAAACCAATCGTGACTGTTTTGCTGCGGCTATGGATCTTCTGTACCATCTGCTTCCATTCCGCAAGATCCGGCGCCCCGGTTTCCAGCCCCAGTTCCCGGCAGACCACACTGGAGAAGTTGGATTTTTCCAGCATCAACGGCGCTTCGTACAGGTTAGGCAGTGTAATATTCTCAATGACGCAGTCTGGCTTTACATTGCAAAACAAGCTGATCTTCTGGAAAATGGATTCCTCCAAGGGCTCGTCGCAGCGCAGCACAATGATGTTGGGGTTGATACCCATACCCCGCAATTCTTTGACAGAATGCTGGGTTGGCTTCGACTTGTGCTCATCGGAGCCGCGAAGGAATGGAACCAGTGTTACATGGATAAAGAGGCTGTTTTCTCTTCCTACCTCCAAAGAGATCTGCCGGACAGCCTCCAAAAAGGGCTGCGATTCGATATCGCCGATGGTGCCGCCGATCTCTGTGATGACCACATCCGCATCGGTCTGCTTGCCAACACGATAGACGAATTCCTTGATCTCATTTGTGATGTGTGGAATAACCTGCACGGTTGAGCCCAGATACTCGCCCCGTCTTTCTTTATTCAGCACATTCCAATAGACCTTACCGGTGGTCAGATTGGAAAATTTATTCAGATCCTCGTCGATAAACCTTTCATAGTGCCCCAGATCCAGATCGGTTTCCGCACCGTCTTCCGTAACATAGACCTCGCCGTGCTGATAGGGGCTCATGGTGCCTGGGTCCACATTGATATAGGGGTCCAGCTTCTGGGCTGCTACCTTCAATCCTCTGGCCTTCAGCAGGCGGCCCAGCGACGCTGCTGTGATGCCTTTTCCCAGGCCGGAAACCACACCGCCGGTCACAAAAATATACTTTGTCATTTGTATCTACTCCACCGTTACAGATTTCGCAAGATTCTTCGGCTTGTCAATATCGCAGCCATTCTCCTTTGCCACATGGTAGGCAAGCATTTGCAGCGGTACGATCTCCACCGCAGCGCTGAACAGCGGATGGATCTTCGGCACATAGATCATATCGTCCGCCAAAGACAGGATTCGCTGATTTTCCTTGCCTGCAACCGCTAAAACTTCAGCGCCACGGGCCTTGACTTCCACAATGTTGCTCATAGTTTTTTCTGTGATGGCATCGTTGCAGCACAGAGCCACCACGGGCTGCCCTTCGTGGATTAAAGCGATGGTTCCGTGCTTCAGCTCTCCCGCAGCGTAGGATTCCGCGTGGATATAGGAGATTTCCTTCATTTTGAGCGCGCCTTCCAATGCCACAGCATAGTCCGTATTGCGTCCTATGAAGAACATGGAACTTGCCTTATGGTACTTCTTTGCCAGTTTCCCAATGCCAGGATTCATGTCCAGGGACTCCTGCATTTTCCGGGGGATCGCTTTTAACGCATTCAGCAGAGTACCGTACAGGGAGTTATCAATGGTTTGCAGTTTTTTCGCGGCATACAGTGCAAACAGGTAGAGCACTGTCAATTGGGTCGTATAACCCTTTGTGGTTGCAACCGCAATTTCCGGGCCTGCCCAGGTATAGATACACCAATCCGCAAGTTTTGAAATGGTGCTGCCGACCACATTGACAATAGCCAATGCCTTGGCACCTCTGCTTTGGCATTCCTTCATAGCTGCAATGGTATCCGCTGTTTCGCCGGACTGAGACAGAACGATCAGCAGTGTGCTGCTGTCGATCAAGGGATTGGAATACCGCAGCTCGCTTGCCAGTTCCACCAGCACCGGAATGCGGCACAGCTCCTCAATAGCAAATTTGGCCGCACAGCCGGCATAATAGGCACTGCCGCAGGCTGTGATCACGATTTTTCGAATGCCGGTCAGGTCAATATCCGCATCGTCCAATACGATTTCATTCCCTTTGATTCTGGGAGTCAGAGTCGCTTTGACGGCACTGGGCTGCTCCATGATCTCTTTGAGCATAAAGTGCTCATAGCCACCTTTTTCCGCAGCCTGGATATCCCATGTGATCCGGCTAACTTTCTTTTGAACAGGTTTCCCCATGCAATCGTATATTTGGATAAACTCCGGTGTCAGCTCCGCGAATTCTCCATCCTCCAGATAGATCGCATTTCTTGTATAGGCGACCAATGCGGTTACATCGGAGGCAAAGTACACCTCTCCTACACCGACGCCTAGTATCAGAGGACTGGCTTCCCGCACGGCAAAGATCTTCTCCGGCTGATCGGTACAGAGGATACCCAGTGCATAGGAACCCTTCAGCCTTGCAGAGGTCCGCATGACCGCCTGCTTTAGATCACCCTTGTAGTACATTTCCAGCAGATGCACGATAACCTCGGTATCTGTTTCGCTTTCAAAGTGATACCCCTTACCGATCAGTTCCTGCCGCAGTTCCAGATAGTTTTCAATGATTCCGTTATGAACCACCGCAAACCGTCCGTCATTACTGGCATGGGGATGGGCATTGGTATCCGTGGGTGCACCGTGGGTAGCCCAGCGGGTATGACCGATACCGGTGGTGCCCGGAAGAAGCTTTCCGTCATCCGTCTTTTGTGCCAGACCCGCAATTCTTCCGGTTACCTTGCTGATGGCTATGTTTCCTTGCTGCATAACTGCAATTCCGGCAGAGTCATATCCACGGTATTCCAGTTTTTTCAGTCCTTCAAGCAGTACCGGAGCTGCCTGTATTTGACCAGTGTATCCAACGATTCCACACATAAAGATACCTCCTTATTCCCATTCCACAGTTGCTGGGGGTTTACTCGTAATATCATATACAACACGGCTGATGCCGGGCACCTCATTTGTGATTCGGCTGCTGGCCCGTTCCAGCACTTCGTAGGGAAGCCGTGTCCACTCTGCTGTCATAAAATCATCCGTTGTCACCGCACGAAGCACGATGGTGCGGCCATAAGTTCTGGCATCGCCCATCACACCAACGCTTCTTAGATCCGTCAGCACCGCAAAATACTGGTTGGATTCTGCGCCTGCCGCTTCCAGTTCCTGACGGAAGATGGCATCCGCTTCTCGCAGCAGGTCCAGCTTTTCTTTGGTAATATCACCAACGACCCGTACAGCGAGACCGGGGCCGGGAAACGGTTGCCGCCAGACCAACTCCTTGGGAATTCCCAGCTTGGTGCCAACCTCCCGAACTTCGTCCTTAAAGAGGTCTCTCAGCGGCTCCAGAATTTCATCAAAAGCAATTATGTCAGGTAAGCCGCCTACATTATGATGGCTCTTAATGGTAGAAGCATCTCCTGCACCGCTCTCGATCACATCCGGATAAATCGTGCCTTGTACCAGTATATTGATTTTCCCCAGTTTTTTGGCTTCGTCCTCGAATACCCGGATGAATTCTTCGCCGATGATCTTCCGCTTTTCTTCTGGTTCTGTAACCCCAGCCAGCTTCTTCAGAAAACGGTCTTCTGCGTTGACCCGGATCAGGTTCATATCAAATCCGTCCCGGAAGG
>JAZURG010000062.1:0-6121 GCA_045606145.1 Faecousia sp. | reverse complement strand
TCTGCCCGAATGTCGTTCCTGCCCGGAGATCTTCCCGGCGTTTTCTCCCCGTTGGTACGCTCGTGCTTTTCGCAGTCGTGGCGATACTTCGCTGGGGGACATATCCCATTCGGACGGTCATTCAGTTTTCAAGGTGCATTGGTGATTTACAAGTACAGTTTAGCGAAAAAAGACGCTCTCTCCCGTATGTCCAAAAGGTAGGAAAAGAGCGTAAAAATGCGTGGATTTCCACGCTTATGGAATGGAGATGAAATATGCAACCGAAACTTACTGTTCAAGAAAGATTGAAAGATCTGCGTGTTGTGGATTTTAAGTTAACACTGGAAGAATTGGCAGAGCGCATCGGCCTGTCCCGTTCCGCCCTGGGAAAATATGAATCTGATGAAACCGCAAAAGACATCAGCCCCTTTGCGATCCTGACACTCGCCAAGTTCTACGGAGTGTCCACGGACTATCTGCTGGGTCTGACAGAAAATAAAAATCACCCAAACACAGAGCTGGACGCTCTGCATTTGAGTGACGATGCAATTACTGTATTAACGACCGGGAACTTCAATCACCGGCTGCTTTCTGAAATGATCTGCCACAAAGATTTTCAGCGCATGATGCTGGATGCAGAAATCTATGTTGACCGCATTGCGGATATGCGGATCGCCAACATGAACGCCGCCATGGAAGCTGTCCGGCAGTCTGTGATTAAGAAAAAAGGAAACGATCAGGAGGACTTGTATCTGCGCACATTGGAACTGGCACAGGTGCAGGAAGATGAGTATTTCGGTCATGTAGTCTCCAAGGATTTGACCAGTATCCTCCGTGACATTCGTGATACGCACCGCAAGGACGCAACTACGGCTGACGAGAGCTGCGCTGCTCTGGAAGTTCAGAAGCAATTACAGGATGCCATGGACTATAAGGGCAGCACCGAAGAAAAGAAAGCCCGTCTGTTCCTCGCCAACCTTGGCATTGACTACGATGCACTTACCATGGAGCAGTTTGCAAATCTGATTGAAGTGCTGAAACTGTCCAAGCACATGAACAGTCCGATCAGCCAGCGTGGTAAATGCAGCATGACCCATGGCAAGGGAAAAAGGAAACGGAAATAAAATTGCACTATATGCCGTGGTAATGCTTACTGCAAAATAAGGGGGGAGAAAATGCAAAACATACAGGGAATCAAATTGATTTGCGAAACCAGAGAAGAACTGCTTCCCGGTTTTTCGCCGGATTTTCCGTATATCGCTTCTTGTGCCGAGCTGGATAAATATGCCGACCCCTTTGTTCCTTGGCATTGGCACAATGCTGTTGAGCTGTTTTACATGGAAAAAGGAAGTCTGGAGTACGAAACACCAAGTGGCAAGATCGTTTTTTCAGAGGGCAGCGGCGGATTGGTCAATTCTAATGTGCTGCACAAAACCCGCATCTTGGCGTATCCGAAAATCACAACTCAGAAGTTACATATTTTTGATCCAGCCTTTCTTTCCGGGCAGTCCGGTGGCAGAATCGAACAGACTTACTTCCTGCCTATGATCGCTGATCCTCTGTTTGAGGTGCTGCCACTTTCTCCCGAAATACCGGAACAGGCGGAGATACTGGGTTTGATTCAGAACGCCTTTTCATATAACGATCAGGAAGTAGGCTATGAAATCACTTTGCAGCGCTCTTTACTGGATATATGGCTGAGACTGTATCGTCTGTACCGAGAAAAAGAGTCTCCACATTATAGAAAATCCCGTAATGTAGATGCAGTCAAACGCATGATGATTTATATTCGTGAACACTTAACGGATTCCATTACAGTTAAAGATCTGGCTGAATCGGTCTTTCTCAGCGAACGAGAGTGTTACCGCATTTTCCGGGAATGTCTGCATACCACACCTACCAATTATATGATCAGCTGCCGATTACAGGAGGCTTGCAGGCTGCTCACCGGAAGCTCCGCTTCCATTACAGAAATAGCCTATTCCTGCGGCTTTGGTTCCGGCAGTTATTTTAGCAGGATGTTCACTCGTGAAATGGGGTGTACTCCCAATGAATACCGCACAGCTTGGCAGGATAAGACAAATAATAGTCGTTAATTTAATATATTTGTACCATTGATGGCAGTATAATCTCCTTAACCCACTTAAGGAGGATTCTGTTATGGCACCTATCTATATTGTTCTGCTGAGCGTGGCTGATATTGTTCTCTATACAGTTCGCAGTTACACCAATAAACTGTTCGCAATGTCCTATGAAGGGAAGCCCTCAATGGCAACGCCCATTTTTTCTACGATTACGGGTTTCTCCGGTTTCCTGTTCACTTGGTTGCTGTCGGGAAAAATGGAGCTGCCTAATATGACTACGCTGCTGTGTGGCATTAGTGCTGGATGCGTTCTGTTCCTGTATGATTTAGGAAACATTCGAGCTGCCAAAACCGGCCCTTATTCCATTCAGTCCATTATTGGTATGTTTGGCTGCGTTATGCTGCCGCTGCTGTTTGAAAGAGTTTTGTGGAATGTCAGCTTATCTGCTTTGCAAATGCTGGGTGTAATCGCAGTGCTTTTCTCATTTGTCTATCTCAACTTGAACAACAAAGAATCCATTGGTGTTCAAAAAGGATTCTATGGTTGGGTAGCGCTGCTTTTCTTTGCAAATGGTATTTACAGCACGATTGTGATCGCACAGCAGCGTTGGACAAATTATGCTCAGCGTACCGAGATGATTGCCGTAGTTTTTTTGACCATGGCTGTTGTATCTGTTCTGTACCTCATTTTTGGTTGCAAGGCAAATATAAAAACTGCGTTCAAACTGAAAAAGAGTAGTTGGTGCTATGCGTTGACCAGTAGCGCAGCTTTGTCTGCGGCAATGAATTTGCTGGTGATCCTGTTGGGCTTTGTCAGCGCATCTGTCCTTTACCCGATTCAGAACAGTGCCATTCTAATTCTGCTGGTATTGCTGAGTGGCGTGCATCTTCGGGAAAAGATCAGCAAACTTACAATCGTTGGCATTGTATTTGCTTTGGCGGGTATTGCTGCATTGTGTTCATAAAAACACAAGAGAGGATTAACTATGGAAGAAAAATTATGGCTTAATTGGGCGATTGAGCTTCAAAGTCTTGCTCAGGCTGGCCTGACTTACGGAAAAGATGTTTATGACCGGGAACGCTATGAGCGTATCCGGGAAATCTCCGCAGAAATGATTTCTCACAAATCGGAAATCCCGGTAGAAATCGTAAAGAATTTGTTCTGCAATGAAACTGGCTATCAGACTCCAAAGTTGGACACCCGTGCAGCAATTTTCAATAACGGTAAAATTCTTTTGGTTCGGGAAAACAATGGGAAATGGTCTCTGCCCGGTGGCTGGGTGGATGTAAATGTTTCCGTAAAGGAGAATACCATCAAAGAAGTCAAGGAAGAAGCCGGAGTCGATGTGAACGCAGACCAAATTATTGCAGTGCAGGATCGCAATAAGCATAATACGCCTCAGTATGCCTATGGAGTATGCAAGATTTTCGTTCTCTGCTCGCTGATCGGAGGGCAGTTTGAAGCCAACTCTGAAACTACCGGCTTTGATTGGTTCTCATTGGACGATTTACCGGAACTGGCAGAAGAAAAAAACAATCATGCACAGATTGAAATGTGTTTCGATGCATACAGAACCCCTAACTGGCAGGTTCAATTTGATTAAGGGAGGGATATATGAGGTATAAAGAAATCGTATTTGATGTAGATGGAACACTGATTGACACGGAATATGCTGTGCTGCATTCTCTGCAAGAAACCGTATTCCGCTTTACAAGGAACACTCCGGATTTGGATGTCCTTACATTTGCTCTGGGAATTACCGGAAAAGACGCTTTAGTTCGTTTGCAGATTGAGGATGTCGATTGTGCTCTGACATTCTGGGAACAAACATTGAATACCTACAAGGATACTGTCCAAGTGTTTGATGGCATTGAAATGTTGCTGCGTGATCTAACCACCAAAGGACTTCGTCTGGGCATCGTTACCTCCAAAACAAGGGAGGAATACGAAACAGATTTCGCCCGCTTTGATATTGAGCGGTATTTCACAACGATTATCTGTGCTGATGATACTGCAAAGCATAAACCAAATCCTGATCCGCTGGTGAAATATATGGAAAAGTCCGGATGCCGTAGAACCGACATTCTTTATATTGGTGACAGCATCTATGACAGGCGGTGTGCAGAAGCTGCTCACTGCGACTTTGCGTTGGCTCTGTGGGGAGCCAAAAGAGGAATGGACGGTGTGCGTGCGTTTGCTGCACCCGGTGATATTCTACATAGTCTTATATAAGCAAAATAACCCCGACTGACACTCTGTTTGAGCATCAGCCGGGGCTGTTTATTGAAAAAATTCTTTTACGTCTCGTCCATGACTTCCAACATCATCCTGGCACCCAGCTTGAAGCCATTCTGGAATATCAGGCAATCTGTGATGGTTTGATACTCTCGCACACAATCCGTGTATTTCTCAAACAACTCCTTCTGCTCGTCCGTCATGGTAGCTTTGAGCTTTTCTTCATTCCTGCAAATCAGCTCCTGCAGCTTCTTGTACTCCCTGCAGGAAGATGTATCATACTCGGTAGGCTCGATGTTGCCGTACCAAAATTCTTCCAGAAGTCTCATGCCAAATCCTCCCCATAGATCATTTCACGGAGGATGATTTCCTCAGCACGGTTGCGGAGGCTGTTCATGGCTCCAACCCATGCCATCTGGTCAGTTGCTTTCAGCTCCTCGTTCACGCCCTCAGCGGCTTTCATCTGCTCGATAATCAGGGACAAACGCTCCTGCGCTTGTTCGTTCAGATCTGCGAGGTATGTCCAGAGCTGACCACTGAGGATCAGATCGTTAAAGAGGATCGGGCGCTGCTCTTTGAGGTAGTCCCGGTGCATCCGTCCCCATTTACCAATGGGACGCTGTTCCTCAGAGGACAAGGTAAGAACCGGAATATAATAATCGCCAATGCGTTCATACCAAAGGCCATTGTTCTCATCATAAATGTGTTTCTTCATCTCAGTCATTGTATTGATCTCCTTATTCTGGTATTAGAATCCGCAAGTCTGACTCTCCAGAAATATTGGTAAATCTTTGGTAAATTTGAGATCGAAACACAAAAAACGCTTAAAAACGGGGCTTATGAGACGATTTGAGACTTTTCATCATGCCCGGTAAATCCTGCCGTGGCAGATAAACAGAATGTTGGTTTTCCTTCTGTCCAACTGGATTCCCTCACCTTTTTCTTTACTTTGATCTTTTGACATGATATGATTAAATGTTAGTTGAAGTCCGTTCTTTTGGACTTTTGTCCTGTATAATACTTATTATAGCCACTGTATTCCCACAGTGCAAGCCGGAACAGAGAGAGGTTTTGCTATGTTTACCCCCCTGCTGAAACTCATTGAATCCCATGATGTGATCATCATTCACCGCCACAACCGCCCCGACGGCGATGCGCTGGGCAGCCAGATCGGCATGAAGCACCTGCTTCAGGAGAACTTTCCCCACAAACAGATTTATATGGTGGGCGATGAGGCCGGGTATCTGAGCTTCATGGAGGGCTGTACCATGGACACGGTGCCCGACAGCGCCTATGAAGGCGCGCTGGCGCTGGTACTGGACTGCGGCTCTCCCCATCTGATCAGCGATGACCGCTGGAAAACTGCCGCTGCCACAGCCCGAATGGATCACCACATCTATCAGGGCAAATTTACCGACGAAGAGATCATCGACAGCACCTTCGAAAGCTGCTGCGGTCTCATCACCCAATTCGCCGAAACATGCGGACTGCGCCTCAACCGGCTGGCCGCAAAGTCTCTCTACACCGGCATGGTCACCGATTCCGGACGTTTCCGCTATGACAGCACCAATGCCCGCACCCTGCACCTTGCCTCCCTCCTGCTGGAGCAGGGCTTTGACACCAACGAGATTTTCCGTCCCCTCTACTCCGAGAGCTTTGAAAGCAAAAAGCTGAGGGCCCAGTTCCTGCTGAAGACCCAATTTACCTCCAACAATGTTGCATGGATCTACACCACCCGGGAAGAGGTTGCCGCACTCAATAAGGACATTTTCTCCATCTCCCGGGGCATGGTCAACACCATGGCCGACCTGCGGGGCGTGGGG
>JAZURG010000061.1:0-16097 GCA_045606145.1 Faecousia sp. | reverse complement strand
TCTCCCCAGCATGTTTTTGCACCAGTGTGCACACTGGTGCCGCCCTTTCGTGTCCTATCTTCCGGTGTACCAAAAAAGAGGAGGCCAAAGCCTCCTCTTTTTTTGGTACGCCGAAAGGGTCTCGGACCCCCGACCTACTGATTCGTAGTCACTCACTCTATCCAACTGAGCTATCGACGCATAGAGCTGCAAAGCGCCTAAGTATATTAGCACAAGCTTTTCAAAAAAGCAAGCCTTTTTTTGAAAAATATCAATTTATTTTCTTCTCTTCTTTTTCAAAACCGGCATCAGCACCAATACCGCCACAAGGGCCGCCACAAGTCCGCCCAGGCAAATCAGCGCCACCGTCAGCTCCCGCTGCTTCTGCTTGGCCTTTTCCTGCTCGTTCCGCAGCTGCTCCTGACGCTCCTTTTCAAGCCTTTCCTGTTCCAAGCGCTCTTTTTCCAGCCGTTCCTGCTCCAATCTTTCCTGCTCCAAGCGCTCCTGTTCCAGTCTTTCCTGCTCAAGCCGTTCCTGTTCCAAACGCTCCTGCTCTAACCGCTCCTGTTCCAGGCGCTCCTGCTCTTCGTATGTGATAATGTTTTCCAGGAAGTCGTTCTTCAAAATATCTTCACCGATCGTGGTGCGGTACAGACCAAACTTGCAAGGGTTATACAGCTCGATTTCCGTTGCCTTTGTGATCTCACCATTGTAGCCATTGAGCCAGGTCCAGAAATTGCGGTACTGCTGTTGGGTCACATGGCAGGGGAAGCCGTATTTCTGGGTCACCTGGAAGGCGGTAAGCCCGTCAAACCGTTCCAGAGGGATATCGTAGTTGATCTCGATGGGGTTATCCTTCAGCAGGTGCAGGTAAGTTTTAGGTACATCCCAGACACCGTGTTTCTGTGCCAGCTCCGGATAACTCTCCGGATCGTTGGAGATCTCCACAGCGGACATGATGCTCTGTGCATAGACCTTATGCATACCGTGGCCGTATTCACCGTTGATATCGTGGCCTACAACCACCTGAGGCTTGAAGCGGCGGAACTGCTCTACAACAAATCCAACCAGATCCTCCTTATAAATACCCACATTGGCATAGGTGCGGTAGGCATCTTCAATGCGGTCACCCTTGGTTCTGAAATCCAGACGGAAAGCGAAAACCGGGTAATTCTCAACACCGGTGGCCCACAGACCGTTGATCATTTCGTGGATACGCAGATTGGTATAGCAACGGTGGTTGGTTAGATACGCAACCTGAACCGCGCAATCCAGTTCACCGGCATAATAGGGGAGAAGACCGGCGAAGTAAAGCTGGTCATCATCGCCGTGGGTGGGCATCATCAGAATATCGGCCTTGCCGTCCAGAGGCGGTTCCCACTTCTGGACAAAGGCGGGCGTTTGCCCTGTGGTGAAAACATAGATCTCGCTGAGGGTAACAGCGCCATTGGCAAAATCGATTGTGATGGATGTAGGCGCATACCCGAATCCGGCTTCCAGATCGATGAACTCATGGAGAAAATCATATGTACCGGCTGTGATGGTCTTGTCGCTGTTGTTGTCCCGGATGATATATTCGCCGTATTCCTTGTCAAACATCAGATACAGTGAACCCATTGCTGTGGAATTTTCCAAAGTGATGGCTGTGTTGCCGCCGGAAGTGCGGTAGGCCATATCATTTTTGTCGGTCAAAAACCCAAAGCTTTTGTAGCCGGTACCGGAAAATGCGGTTTCACTGCTGATATCCGCGGCCTGCTCCGGCTCATCCGCATTGACACCCACAGCCAGAGAAAGCAGCAAAACAGCAGCTAAAATCAAAAGAAGTGTTTTTTTCATGGAGGTCCCTCCTTAAATCATGCCCATAGTATAGCAGATTCCGGGGCGGTTGTCAAAAATAATCGTCATTTGTCATATTAAGATTGCTTGGTTGACACAAGCTGTTTTCCTGTTGTACAATAGCGGCAATGAGGTGAACCCATGAAAGAATTGCTTGAAAAACTGCCTGGCGCGCTGCTTTGCTGGTATCAAGAGAATAAACGGGAGCTTCCCTGGCGGGCGGATACGCAGCCTTATCATGTCTGGCTGTCAGAGATCATGCTGCAGCAGACCCGCGTGGAGGCGGTGAAGGGATATTATGCCCGCTTTCTGGATGCGCTGCCCGCTGTTGCTGATCTGGCAAATTGCGAAGACGACGCGTTGCACAAGCTGTGGGAAGGTCTGGGCTATTACAGCCGTGTGCGGAATCTGAAGAAGGCCGCGCAGGTGGTCATGGAGCGCTACGGCGGGGAATTTCCCGGGGAATATAATGAGGTTCTGGGGCTGCCGGGAATTGGAGAATACACGGCCGGTGCAATCTGCTCTATCTGCTTTGGATTAAAGACCCCGGCTGTTGACGGAAATGTTCTGCGTGTGATTTCCCGCATCACCGACGATTCCACACCGATAGACCTGCCTGCATATAAAAAGAAGGTCACCGCCGCTTTGGCTGAGATATATCCGGATAAAACAGGTGATTTTACCCAGGCGCTGATGGAACTGGGCGCTACTGTCTGTGGCCCAAACCGGAAACCGGATTGTCACCGCTGCCCCTGTCAGGATTTCTGCCTTGGCGCAAAGCGGGGAACTGCAGAAAATCTTCCTGTTAAGCTGCCGAAAAGGGGCAGACGGCAGGAAGAGATGACCGTTTTTATCTGCGTTTGTGACGGAAAATATGCCACTCAGAAGCGGGAAAGCCGTGGCCTTTTGGCGGATCTTTGGCAGTTTCCCAATGTTCCCGGCAATCTGGAAGTCCAGCAGGCGGTAGACGCTGCCGGGAAACTTGGATTGCAGGTCACACAGGTTCGCTTGTCACTGGATAAGACCCATATTTTTACCCATGTGCAGTGGAATATGCGGGGATTCTATCTGGAAACCGCTGAATGTACAGGCGATTTCCGGTGGTTCACCGCCGAAGAGATCGAGCGGGAAATTGCCCTGCCTACGGCCTTTCGGCAATTCTGGGAGTCCCGTCAAAAATAATGAAAAAGCACCCATCTGTGCAATGTCATTCAGTTAGCACGCCTGTCATTCTGAGCGGAGCGATAGCGGAGTCGAAGAATCCGTACCTAAAAGGAGCGGATCCTTCGACGCGCTGCGCTTGCTCAGGATGACATTCTTAACTGAATGACATTGCCCATCTGGGTGCTTTTTGTATATATCCTTTGCATTATCAGTTATCGCAGAAGTTCTTTTTTGTTAAAGGGAAAGACGACGATCTCTCTGCGGCCACTATGCCACGAATCGAAAGAAACAAGTGTTCCATCCGGACTAAATCGATTATGCAGGTCACAGCGGGTATCTGTAACGGTATTCGGCTCGGAGAAGATTCTCACTAATTGCTTGCTTTGCTGGGTCTCAAAATCGTAAAGATAGATGCTTCTGTAGCTTTCCCGATCCCAATAACCATCGCCGATAAAGCAACTGCGGTCCGGCGCGTACAGACAGTGAATGTCACCGCTGTTGACCAATTCGTTGCGGAGCATCTGCCGCTGCCCGGTAACACTGTCAAAGAAGAAAATTCCGTTTTCTTCAAAAATGGACCATATCATAATGGTCTGATCATCTTTCCAATGATAGTGGGAGTTGACCGTATAACCCGTAAGCTGATGAAGATTACAACCATCCCGGTCGGCGACGGCCAAAACGGTACCCCACCGTTTCCCGGGTTCCGGGAAATTGCGAAGCAAAAACAGAAAGCGGTCTCCAGAGGGATTGAAGGTAATGTGATTGACCACTAACTTCATGTCACAGAATGGCTCTTCCGGAAAAGCCCGGGCCAGA
Source organism: Faecousia sp. (assembly GCA_045606145.1). GTDB lineage: Bacteria > Bacillota > Clostridia > Oscillospirales > Oscillospiraceae > Faecousia. The sequence continues at coordinate 12,299 of JAZURG010000061.1, read as the reverse complement.
TCGGCATAGCTGATGATCAGCTTGCTGGTGTTGTTGTCTATGTCTACCAGAAAGATGCCGTCGTTATCGGGCGCGTTCATGTGACTATACGGATCTTGAGTGTTGCAGTAGCCGTAACCGGGGCGGAAACTCCATACTCTCGGGAAGTTGATGGAAAGTCCCCACTTGCGATCTTCAGATAAATGCGCCAACGGCGCGCAAATGACCCGCTCTGTGCCGGTTTCAATCTGTTTGATCACACAGCAGTAGTTGTTATCCCGAAAATCGTTATAGATAATATGGTCGTCGTCAAACCACTGCAAAAGGGCGCCTTGCTGGAAATTCCATGCCCGGCTTTCCGCAACTTTGTGGAACTTTTTATCCGCTACAGTGATATATCCCAGCTCAACGATATCATCCTGCGCAGGAATCCTGTCCGCAAAGCTGGTTCTGTGAGCAAGATGCCGCCGGTTATCACCGCTAAAAGGCTGCAGGTCATAATAGCCAAAGAAATAATGGTATTCGTCCTCTGGGGAAATAACGGTGAGCGGTACAACAGATTGGTATTTCATGGAAACTCTCCTCACTTGCGTTTATTTCTGTTACTGGCTTTGTCGTTAGGGTTCAAGGCGATATTTGTAATTTCAGCAGTTTTCACCACTTTCCCGCTGATCAGTGCGTTCAGTTGGGCTTCATGCAGCGTATGTACGGGATCAAAGGCATCACTTTGCGCATAACGGATCAGTTGCGCTTTCAGCCATTTTGCCGCAGGGTCGCCGTCGCTGAAATGGAATCCGCAAACTAACAATCTACCGCCTAAGGCCTGGAACTCAAAGAGAATGCTCTGGGGTATGGCGAATTTATGGGAGGAAGCCACTTCGATAATTGGATCAAAAGGAACAGATGGATTATCAAAACAAACGGCATTGCCACCTTCCAACAGCCAACGGAACTGCCAGCCGCAGAAACCGTCGTGGGGGAATTTGTTCAAAACAGGATGATCAGCAATAACCGTTGCCAGATTACCGACGGTGCGGCCTGCCTGGCCTATTTGGAAGTAGGTTGGAAGGGAGGTAAAGGGAGTATTACCAAGGAGCAGGACATTCTTTCCTGCGCAAAGCGATTCCCGAAGCACCCCTTCGGAAGGCTCCTCCATAACCACAAGATCCCCAGAATCTGCTACGATATCCGGGAACAGATACAGTTCCCATTCGTTTTCTGAATAAGTATCGCCGGATTCCAATGTTGCATACAGTTTTAACGCAGCAGGTTCGGAAACTTGCGGCAATACGGTACGGAAGTCATGGAGTTTGGTAACCTCACCGTTTTTTACCATATCCAGCAGGATTAGATGGGACGCAAGAAGCTTTCCATCGGCAGTAAGACGGATGTTGAGACGGGCATCCGTCAGCGCTTCCGGTCCATAATGGGAAGTGAAAATGCCAAAGGCGATTTCCTGTCCTGCGGTGAATACAAAGTCAGTTCCAAGATCGGTCAACAGGACCGTGGGTGAATTGTACATCCGTACGTTACGTTCTGTCTCGCCGGGTTTCAGCTCATAGAATTCATTCATCATACCCACATCGTAGCCAAACGTATGCCAGTGGGTATCGATGGGTCCCAGAAAATCAAATCCGGCAAGATGCTGGCACATACGGGTTGCTTCAAAGCAGTGCTTGCGCAGCCGTCGCTGCCACTCGGAAGAATTTTGGAAGAACAGCGGTGCCTTGTGCAGCAAGCCTTTGGAATCCAGATGTTTCCGCAGAGAGGAAAACATATCTGTCTTGCCCACATGTGTACCGGCATAGCGGGATTCCAGACTTAGATCGGTGTAGGTACCTTGAATGCAAATCTCGTGGCTCAGGCGGGGTTTTTGATATACAAGATTCCAACTGTCGATTTGCTTAGGATCGGCATTTAAGGAGTCGTAGCTGGTCATAGATAAGGTAAAACTGTTGTATACGTCGCAGAATTCGCTGACGGTTTTAAAACGGCGGGGATGGTGTGTAATGGGTTCATGAACAAGCTGCGGTTTTTGGTCTTCCTCACTCCATGCATACTCAAGACCGCGCATGGCGCTCATGGGAGAAAACAGACTATCGGTTTTTTCATGTACGACCTGCGCACACTGCCGTTGGTGTTCAATAAAAGGATCATCCATCAAAAGCTCATTGCCGCAGCAGTACATAACCACAGAGGTATGATGCCGGCAGAATGCAACAATCTGCTTCCATTCCTCAAAGGATGCATAGTTGGGACTTTCTACTTCCATTAAGATTCCCAATTCGTCGGCTGCCTGCAGATATTCCTCTGTAGGGATATGGGTGTGGAAGCGGATAAAATTGAAACCGAGTGACTTGAGTTTGCGGATGACGTTGCGGTAGAACGAAATATCGTGGTTCGGGTGAATGGTTTCCGGATAGTAGCAATGCTCGCAGATACCCCGCAGGTAACAGGGAATGCCGTTCAGAAGGATTTGACTACCCTTGGTGGTCAAGCGGCGAACACCGAAGGAACGGGTCAGCTTTGCTTCACCGCAGTTTAATTCCAGTGTGTACAGCTTGGGCGTTTCCGGTGTCCAACGAGTCAGACCGGCTGTACTGAAAGAAAAACTGCCATCTGCACTGCCGCTGAATATGCATTTGCTATCATCCATTACTGCCCATGTGAAAACAGCAGGACCGTCACAGGTGATATCCACCGCGGCTTCGGTGCAATCATCACTGATCAGAACAGCCGCATCTCGCAGGGAGCTTTGATAGATCCGGAAAGAAACATCTCCGGTAATGCCGCCGGTATACTGGCAGGCGGCACGGTTGGTAAGACCCGTGACAGGAAAACCGTCATAGCCGGGTAATTCTGTGTTGGATATGCTTAAAACGATGGTATTCTCTCCATTGTGGAGCGTATTTTCAGGAACATTGATTTCAAACGGCGTGCTGTAGCCTGCATGACATCCTAAGTAGTGCCCGTTCAGCCACAGGCGGAGGGTGTTCTGTACTCCTTCAAAGTGAAAAGCACAGGGCCTGTAAGTACCTTCATATTGAAAGCTGCGGCGATAGAAGAAATTACCCATAATATTGGGAAGCGCCATATCCGGAGCCCAGCTGGCCATGGGATACCGCTGGATCCCGTATTCGGGATTGATCTTCAATTGCCGGAAAAAGGGCGCAAGTAGAAACGAGTCGGTCATATCCTCCCAGTAACCGGGGACCGCGTTTTCTACAGAAATTCCGGAAAATTCCGGCATCTGCGCATCAGTATATGCTTCGGGGGCATAACCCATTTCCCAAGAACCATTCAATGAAAAGGATAGATACGGCATGGAGAATTCCTCCTTTATGCGATATATGCCAATAATATAGCATAGGCTAAATAAAAGCAATATAAATAGATTGGATGTCAATTATTTAAAGATTTGTGCTAAAAATGTATAGAATAGCTGCCGGATAGTGAATACATTGAACAGCCGCCTCTGCTGGAGAGACGGCTGTCATGTATGGATTCGATTGATAATGAAATGTATGTTTTCCGCAATGGATTTGGTGCCATCAATGCGGATGACCGGGCATTGCAGCGATTGCAGCCACTGCTCATAGAAGGACTCCGTTCTTGCTTCCGCCAGTGAAAAAAACTGCTCTTCAGCTTCGTATAGGTCGCCGCCCTCCAGCATCCTGCTGCCGAATTTCTGAAAAGAGCGGTTTCGTACACGCTGCGTTCGGATCTCTTTTGGGACTTCAATCACAACCGCATATTGATAGTGCTTCTGGAGTTCTTCTCCGTAATCGCCTTTAATCGCAGAAAAGACAAAATTTTCATGCTCACACACTTCACTGAGAAGCAGCTTTTCAACTTCTTCCCGGGAACGGGGATTTGCGTATGGTGTGTCGTTACTTGCTCTTGTAAAGTATAAATCTTCAATATCAATGAAGTGAAACCCCATTTTCTGCGCCAATGCTTTGCCCAGAGTGCTTTTCCCGCAGCCGTTAAGACCACACACGATGATTCCTGTGCCCATAGGTGATCCTCCGCTGAATACTGTTTGTTGTATATAGTATATTTCATGGATAAGAGGAAATCAAGAAGGACCTTCTTAAAAGCAACATCCCAACGGCTTTTGAAGATGCGCTATATTCTCCTGCACAGACCGGAGTTCGATGCATAAACTGTCCTATAAGCGAATGTGCTTATTGCCAACGAATTTTAATCGGGAGGTATTACCATGTCAGATAATTGCCGGGAGCCGGTACGCTGCGGTCCGGAGGACCTGCAGCAGGCGCTCTCTATTCACACCCGAAAAATTACCGACAGCTGCCGTGATAAGGATTGCATCGAGGATCTGCGGGTCTATTTGACCACAGGTTCCCAGACCATTCTGGACACCGCCGCAGGAGCAAAGGTCCGCTGTGCAGACCTGCTTTATACCTATATCGATGTGGAGCCGGTGGCCTTTGACCGCAACCACTACTGCATCGATGTTACATTCTACTACCGTGTACTGGCGGATGCTACCATTGGCAATAGCCGGCCAGCCAGCCTTTACGGTCTGGCGGTATTCTCCAAGCGGGCGGTGCTTTGCGGCGAGGATGGCTGCGCCCATATCTTTACCAGTGATACTCGAATTAACGAATCTGACGGGTTGAGCCGCTACAGTGCCAACCGGCCCACCGCTGTGGTGGAGGTTCTGGATCCCATGGTGCTCAGCTCCAAGGTCAAGGATGTGTGTGACTGCGGCTGTCAGGAGACCACGACAGTGCAGATCCCGACCTATATCCGGGAAATGTTCGACGATGATCTGGTGCTGTCCGGTGACCGCAGAAGACTCTTTGTGACCCTTGGCCAGTTCTCCATCATTCGTTTGGAGCGGGATGCCCAGATCGTTGTACCGGTATTGGACTACAGCATTCCCACGAAAGAGTGCTGCGATGCCATAGGCTGCTCGGAGGATCCCTGCGAAATGTTCAGCCGGATCCCGTTCCCGGCGGCACAGTTCGCACCCAGAAACTGCGACAGTGAAAGCGATTCCGGCGGCAATTGCTACAAGACCACATAGTAAAGCATATGAAGGCTCCCTCTGATGAGGGAGCTGTCAGCCGAACAGGCTGACTGAGGGAGAGATTTCAAGGAGCGAGAGATTCTCTCCCTCCGTCTTTTGCTTTGCAAAATCCAACTCCCTCATCAGAGGGAGGCTTAGCAAAACCACGCAAACAATGCGTGGTTTTCTTTTTTTGAAAAGATAGTATAATAGTTGTAACCTTTTGAAGAGAGATTCTTACTATTAGGGTGAGAAACAAAAATAGAATGGAGTGACCCTAAGTGGAAGACGTAAAGATCATCGCTTTGTTCTGGGAAAGGAATGAGCAGGCCGTGAAAGAAACGGACGCGGTCTATGGCCGCAGGCTCTATAACCTGTCCAATCACATCCTGAATAATGCGGAGGATGCGGAAGAGAGCGTCAGCGATACCTATATGGAAACCTGGAAATCCATCCCCCCAAAGTGTCCGGAGTTCCTATATGCCTTTTTAGCGTCCATCTGCCGGCATATTTCATTTAACCGCCTGGATTGGAGAAAGGCGGCTAAACGGAATGCGGAGGTGGTAGCTTTGACACAGGAGCTGGAATGCTGTATTCCGGACAACAGGCAGGCCGCGGAATTTGAGGGCAGGGAGCTACGCCGTGTTTTGGAGTCCTTCTTGGATAGCTTGAACAAAGAAAGCAGATTGATCTTTCTGCGGCGGTATCTGTATGTGGATTCGGTGGCGGAAATTGCCCAGCGGTACGACATCAGCCAGAGTAAGATCAAGACTCAGCTCCACCGTACAAGGGCAAAACTCTATAACTATCTTGCAAAGGAGGGAATCCAGGTATGACAGGAAAATACTTGTTGGTCCATCTGGGAAATATCAGCCAAAGATACTATGACGAAGCGGAGCATGATGCCATTGAAGAAATGCCTTCTTCTCATAAACATGCTCATAAGCTGGTTCTGATCGCGGCTATCATAGCGTTGACAGCGTTGCTGGTTGGTTTCACGGTCGTTCGCTTCCTGCGGCTGCAGGACATGTCTATCGGAAAAGATACCCAAACACAAAATTTCAATCACGAGGGATTGGCTATTGAACCGACGGAAGTGGAGGTTGATGTGATTACCCTTTACGGCCACAGCGGTGATCCCATCCAGAAAGCGCTGGCGGAGTGGTTCGCCTTTTTGGAAACCTACGATCCGGACAAAAAGCTTGCGGACAATAATCCTGATCATCCGGAAATCCCCAATGTGTATGAGATGAATTACCGGTGCTATACCTTGGATATGGCGGCAAAGGTGGACGAGATCGCGGCGAAGTACGATCTGAAGCTGCTGGATGAATCCGTGCTGTTTCAGCAGTGGCAGAGCGATATTTTCTTTGAAGAAACGGGCATTAAATCTTTCCTTCTGCCGGGCAGCACTGCTGAGATTTCCCATGTAGCCGGTATCTACTATCCGCCTTACAATTTTAACATGGATTTTGACTTGTCCAGCGATGTGCTGGATACAAAGATATTCTGCACCTTGGAGTATACCCGAAAGGATTATTTCCCCAATGCGCACGAAATGGGTTTTGATCTCAGCACTTTCCGGCAGTGGGACCATGCTGCCCCGGATGGAACACCGCTGCTTCTTACGATCAACAGTAAGGGCGTGTGCTATATCATTGCCGAGCAGGAAAACGCAATGGTGATTCTGCACATTACCGGCAATCTTTCCGGCAGTTTATACCCCGATGCGGACGAGATCTTAACCAAAGAGCAGTTGGAAGGAATCGCGGATCTGTTTGATTACTCTATAGCCCCTCAGGCGGCGGACATGGCTGTGGTAAAGCAAAGAATGGAGGAAGCAGACGCGGCTTACTGGGATGTTCCAGCATATGAACCGGTGAGACACGACAGCTTTTCGGATTACATTAAAAACAACTACACGCTTCCGGATGATGATCTGCAATACACCTTTTTGGACATCATTGGAGACGAACAAGAAGAACTGCTGATCGGCCAAGGCGGTAGATTCTCTTTAACGCTTACCGTCATGGACGGTGAAGTGACGGCGATGGGACACAATGGCTTTTATCTGTGCGAGAATGGTATATTGGAGTCAGGATATGCTTATGAGATATTTGAAGAAATCAGTTATTATACAAAGGAAGAAGTTTACACCAATGGGTATGGCTATTTTTTCCACAGTTGGGACCCGTTTTTGTGTCTGAGCCGCACAAGAGATCATTGGGGAAGCTATGTGCCTGGTATCATGGATTCCGGCAAAGACCTTACAGTAGAAGAAGTACAGGCGATTACTGCACAATATCCCCGTATTGAATTGGAGTGGTATTCATTTATGGATTATCCGCTGTCAGAAACACAGACGCTTGGCGAGTATCTCGAAGAAAGGGATGTGCGCGTGTCGGATGAAGAACTCTTGGATATCTACAGAGAATATGTGCGAAACCACGAAGACAGTAATTACATCAAATACCGCATTCTGGATATCAATGGGGACGGGGTGGACGATCTGCTTCTGAAGAGTGGAGATATTCGTATGTCCGAAGATAATAATACCTATAATGCGGCTGTAACATACCGCTATGGCAAGACCTTTTGGATTGCAGCATATTTCTATCTTTGTGAGGACAACGTGCTGGAGGTTATGAATATAAGGCCGGACGGTCTTGGCGGCAAAGAAAGAGAAGGACACCAATTCCAACGTATTATCGGATTGGAAGAGGAACTGTATGAGCTTGTGGTCTATAGCGGTACAAACGGAAAATGGATGGCGGATTGGTGGAATGAACAACCAATCACCGACGAGGAAGCGGAAGCGATCCTTGCCAAGTATCCCCGGATCGACCAGGGCATGCGGCCCATTTCTGAGTTGCTGAACTGATTATTTTTACAAAACAGCCCCCTCATTAGACAATATCATTAAGTTACGGCTCCTGTCATTCTGAGCGAAGCGCCAGCGGAGTCGAAGAATCCGTTCCCAAAAACAGAGGATCCTTCGACTCCCTTCGGTCGCTCAGGATGACATTCTTAACTTAATGACATTGCCTTATCAGAGGGGGTTGTTTTGCATAAATTTTAAGGCGCAGCCATGTGCATCAAATTATGTAGGGGTCGATGCCCGCATCGACCCGGAAACTGCATGAACGAAAGGGCCGATGTGGTCATCGGCCCCTACAGGTTTATTGTACGTTTGTTAAGAATTATTGCAAACTGCGCATGATGCGCTTTCTGGCGATATTGATGGGGCCTTCGGTCATGGTGTTCATCCAGCTAAGGCTCTTGCCGCATCCGTAGGCGACACAGGAATCGGGATCGTCTGCTACGGTACAGCGGATACCGGTTCTCTCGGTCAGCAACAGATCCATACCCCAGATCTGGCTGCTGCCGCCGGTGAGGGTAATGCCGTTCTGGGCAATATCACCAACCAACTCCGGAGAGGTTTCTTCCAGAACAGACTGTACTTCGTCGGCGATCTGACGGGAGGGACGGCGCAGAACTTCGAAAATCTCAGAAGACAGCAGTGTGATCTCTCTGGGCATACCGGTCTTGGCGTCACGGCCCTTGACCAGCATACTGGCATCCTCGGTTCTGGGATAGACGCAGCCGATCTGGATCTTAACCTCCTCGGCAGTGACCTGACCGATGACCACACCGTGCTTACGGCGGACATACCGGGCAATGGCTTCATCGAAGGTATCGCCGGCCACTTCAACGGAGGAGGAAACAGCAACACCGTTCATGGAAACAACAGCTACGTCGGTGGTACCGGCACCGATATCAACGACCATGTGACCGTTGGGACCCTCGATATCCAGGTTGGCACCAAGGGCAGCAGCCAAAGGCTCTTCGATCAGGTACACACGGCGGGCACCTGCTTCAATGGCAGCATTGATAACAGTTCTTTCCTCAACTTCCGTAACACCGCTGGGAACACAGATAACAATTCTGGGCTTGGGGGTGAAAAGGGAGGACTTGGTGGCGGTGCGGATCATTTCCTGGAGCATTTTAACGGTCATTTCGTGGTCGGAGATGACACCGTCCTTCAGCGGGCGCATAGCTACCACGTTGCCGGGGGTACGGCCCAGCATGTTCCGGGCAGCGGCACCAACCTGCAAAATATGGCCTGTGTTTTTGTCCACAGCCACGACGGCGGGTTCTCTGACCACAACGCCTTTGCCTTCGGCATAGATCAGAATGTTGGCAGTACCCAGGTCAATACCCAGGTCGTTGGAAAATAATTGCATAAGTATCACCTACTGGTTTTTTCGTGATGGGATGCGGCTGCTACGGCAGCGCAGGAAACTTCTTTGGCGCCGGCGGTGAGAAGCACTCTGGCGCACTCTCCGGCGGTGGCTCCGGTTGTAATGATATCGTCCAGCAAAAGAATCCGTTTTCCTTGTATCGGTGCGTTTTCCGTCAGCCGGTAAACGCCCATGACATTGGCTCTGCGCTGGGGCGCGCCACCTAATCGGGATTGGGGGCGGTTGTGGCGGGTCTTGACCAGGGCAGCCTGTGGTGTGACACCCAGTTCCTTTCCGACGGATTCGGCGATCAACTGGACTTGATCATACCCTCTGCGCCAGCGGCGAAGACGGCTGATCGGGACCCAGGTAAGAACATCGAAAGCAATGCCGTCAGACAGCAGCTTCATAGCAAGCTGTCTTCCGTAGATTTCCGCATAGCTGCGTTCCCCGTGGAACTTAAAACGCAGTATGCTTCTGCGGACCGTGCCTTCATAATACCACAAAGCGGACCAATGTGCAAGATATGGAAGCTTTAAATTCGATTTTGGAAATTCCGGAGTATCACAGCGGCAACTGTGACACAAATCTGTTTCTTCTTTTTCCAGCAGCTTTCCGCATAAAACGCACTTAGGCGGAAACAGTAATTGCCAAAGCCGGTAGATCAGTTTCATCATACTCTCCCTTGCAGGCGCAGCTTCAGACCGGAATACCGGCGGCCAACCTTTGCGTTTTGCGTCATAGCGGCAACGGTCTCTTCACGGCCTACAATGATCAGCAGCTCTTTTGCTCTGGTGATGGCGGTGTAGAGGATGCTCCGGCTGAGAAGATAGGGCGAGCCATTCCATGCGCAGAGAACAACGGCCCTGTATTCGCTGCCCTGACTTTTATGAACGGTCATAGCATAGGCCGGCTCCAGCTCGTTGAGTTGGGTGAATTCGTACTCTGCTTCCCGGTCGTCAAAAATCACGGTCATGGTCTCAGCGGCAAAATCAATACTTGCTATGGTGCCGATATCGCCGTTGAAAATACCGGTCCCAATGGCGCTGCCGTCACACTTTTTCCACATAATATCATAGTTGTTTCGGATCTGCATGATCCGGTCGCCTTCACGGAAGGCGAATTCACCGAATTTCCGCTCTTTTTTGGTAGGGGACGGGGGATTGAGCTGGGATTGGAGCAACCCGTTGAGACCCCATGTGCCCACACCGCCCTTGCGGGTAGGCGTCAAAACCTGGATCTGGTCGGAGGGGATGCCCATGTTTTTCGGTAAACGGGTGGTGCAGAGTCCCGCAACGGTCTGAGCCACTTCCTCTTCGCTGCGGCAGGGCAGGAAAAAGAAATCATGCTTACGGTCTCTCAGCTCGGGCATTTGGCCGTTATTGACCCGGTGGGCATTCATAACGATCAGGCTTTGCTGGGCCTGTCGGAAGATCTCCGTCAGCCGGACAGAAGGAAGCATTTCACAGCGGAGACAATCCGCAAAGGGAAAACCGGGGCCAACCGGTGGAAGCTGATCCGGGTCACCTACAAATATCAGCCGTTTTCCTTGCGGAATGGCCCGCAGCAAACTGTGCAGAAGCTGAATATCCACCATGGACATCTCATCTACGATGATCACATCCGCTTTCAAGGGATTGCCCTCGTCCCGGGCAAAATACATCTTACCGGTGTGGGGGTCGATCCCGGCTTCCAAAAGCCGGTGGATGGTGGAGGCTTCCTCCCCGGTGACTTCCGTCAGACGTTTGGCGGCACGGCCTGTGGGAGCAGCCAGCAAACAGCGAAGCTGCATCCGTCCGAACAGATGGAGAATGCCGTTCAAAATAGTCGTCTTACCGGTACCGGGACCGCCGGTGATCAGCAGAAGTCCGGTGGTCATGGCATCTTCAATGGCTTGCCGCTGCTGGTCTGAATAGGTAATCCCGCTTTCCAACTCAGCCTGCTTCATAAGGGCTTTCCAGTTGGAAGGCTGTGGAAACTGCTTCTTTGCAAATTCAAGAAGTCTTTGACAGGTATAGACCTCCGATTCGTAAAGCTCGGGAAGATAGTCAACAGTGATATCCGCCAGGGTATCCCGGACAAGCCGCTCGGCTTCCAGTAAGCGGACAATACCGTTTTGCACCGGGACCGCATCGACGCTCAAAAGCTGCGCGGTGGCACCGATCAGCTTTTCTTCCGGCAGGAAGCTGTGGCCGGCGGATAAGTTATAATGTAATTCAAACAGGATACCGGCTTCAATCCGACGGGGATCATCACCGGCAATGCCCAGTTCGATGGCAAAGCGGTCCACAGCACCAAAGGGTGCTTCCAGACCCTCATCCATCAACAGGTAAGGATCATCATACAGCAGATCCGTAGCTGCATCCCCATATAGCTTGTAGGTTTTAACTGCCAGCTCTGTGGGCAAATGGTGCAGGGCGAAAAACTCCATTAAATGGCGCATACCAAACTGAAGCCGGAAGGCTTCACCGATCGCCAGTGCCTTGGCATCGGAAATGCCTGTGACAAGAGCCAGCTTTTCCGGCTCCCGTTCCATAACCGTAAGAGTCTGGTCCCCAAAGCGCTGGACGATCCTGGCAGCCATCCTCGGACCGATGCCCTTAATGGTACGGCTGGAAAGGTAGGTCAGGATCTCAGCAGTGGTCTGGGGCATCAGCCGCTCCAGAAATTCCGCCTCAAACTGCCGTCCGTAGCTGGGGTGGCTTGCCCACCGTCCGGTGACCATCAGCCGTTCGCCCACAGCGGGCAGAGGGATCGTGCCGACTACGGTGACAGGCTCTGCACCTTCGCACTTCAGGCGTAGCACAGCATAGCCGTTGTCGTAATTCTGAAAGACAACGGCTGCTACGCTACCCTGTAAAATTTCCAGTTCCATTTCTGCCAAGGTGTATTTCTCCTATAATTTATATTTCTATTAGTGTACAATATTTTCTCCAAAATGAAAAGACCCAAAGCGAAAACTTTTCCGCCATTTTGGAAAGAATAGAAATAAGAATATACAAATTTTTGTTTGATAGTGTGCGGTATCGTACCTCCACGTCTTT
>JAZURG010000060.1:0-7730 GCA_045606145.1 Faecousia sp. | reverse complement strand
CCTCCAAATACTGCCGCAGGACATTTGCTACGCGCATCTTTTTTGCATAAGAATGAAGTTTGTTCAAATCTTTTTTAGAGCTGGCCGCATAGAGCTTCAAAGCGGCAAGGAAAGTTTCCGTACCCACTTTGTTGCGGCTGCGGATCATGTCACAGTTCGTGCGTTCAAGGTCATATGCCGGCACTTCGTTTCCGGTAGGAGTGGTCAGCATCGTCCGGCCAAGATCGAACAGTTCCGGCTTGATGTAATAAATTTTGCACTCGCTCCGGATCGCGGCTGACGCGGTGTAATTGGACGGAACTGTAATCGTGTGCTCAAAAGGTGTCCTATCGGAAATGCCATGAAGAAACAACGCCGTTTCATGAGATAGAATAATCTTATCAGAACGCTTTGAAATGGAAAGAAGCTCATCTTGCAAATCATCGGTAAGGATGTACTGCCCGTGTACAACTCTATGAATTTTATTTTCTCTGCACAGCTTATAGAGAATCACTTTTGAGATGCCATGTGCAATAACAGTTTTTGTTTCAATGATGCCGCCATGTTCCTGAGCAATGGCAGAAAGCTCGGCCATGTAATCCATTCGATCACCTCGCGATATCAAGTCAAAGATATTATATACAATTTCGTTATCAAAGTCAACGGCAAACGAGAACTTTCGCAACGAAACTAAGATCATTTTCGTTATAAAAGTAAATAAGAGCGCCTGAGATATTTCCAAACATGGACGACCGAATCACCATTTACCGCAAGCCTGTCTTTTGCCACTTTCCTTGCTAATATATCTTTTTCCTACAGCGCTTCGTCAGCCTACAATATTTGCTCTGCACCCATTAGCATCTTAGGTGTATGGCTGTTTATCGGAACAACAATGAGCGCATCGGAACAATACATCACCAAAATTGTATAACTACAGCGGAAATCGTGTGAATCTATCATTTTACAAAGAGCATAAATATACCTGCAAAAGATGCAAATATAGCATTTGCCCGTTGTTCGTTTCGAACAGCGGGCAGTATCAATTTTTGACCACTTGTTTGACCACAATAAAAAACAGAAACATCGCAGCAGTCAGACACATCGTTCTTATTATAACAAAATATTGTTTTACGCGGGGTCATCAAACACAATATACTCAAAATATTTTGTGCGTTTCCGTTTGGGATCTGGATGCCGTGCGTTCGAGTCGCACTACTCGGGCCAAAAAACTCTGTAAGAGGCTCTTATTTCCCGCGCTTGCGAACATCCTCATCAATGCGCTTTTTCCAGCTTGCGCTAAGCGGTCTGCAGGCGCGGACACTACACACCGCGTCGCTGATGACTTCATAGTTCAGCGCAGTACCTTCCTCGTCGCACTTGTAGTTGACCGCGCGGTCGGCGCTGATACCGAAACGCTTGGCCTCCGCTGCGGCGTCTTTGTTTGCGCCAAGAAAGAGAAATTCCCAGCCGCACCTCTCTGCCGCTCGATCATCTTGCGCACCTTGTCGTAATCATAATACTTGCTGGCGTTCTCATAGCCGTCGATGGTGTCGCCCTCCAGTCCGCTCATGGAGCCGCTGCGGTCCAGGATAAAAACCAATTCTGTCATAATAAAAACCCTCCTTTGTTTTGCAAGACCAGTATCGCACAGACAAAGGAGGGTTTGCTCGCATGTTGGGCGACATTTTCTCACAGGTGGCTACGTTGATTTTTCTAATTTTGCGCCGTATAATGAGTCTGAATTAAGTATGGATGGCTGATCAACTTATGGACAGAACGAATCTGGAAAACTACATTAACGAAACCTTCCGCACCACCGGCGAACAGCTATTTGCCAAGCATGCCAAATTCCCGCTGTGCGTCGTTTTCCCTATAGATCGCACCCCAGCCAAAAAAGAACTATAATTATTTCAAAACATGATTTAACAGTGGGAGGACATACAATGGCAGAATTATTAAAGGGACTCAATGACGCCCAGCAAGAGGCAGTGACTGCCACCGAGGGCTTCATCCGTGTCATCGCCGGTGCCGGCTCCGGCAAGACCCGCGCCCTGTCTCACCGCTTTGCCTTTCTGGTCAACGAGCTGGGCATCCTGCCGGGAAATATCCTCTGCGTAACCTTCACCAATAAATCTGCTAACGAAATGCGTCAGCGCATCCATAATCTGACCGGTGACAATGACACCGGATACATCAACACCTTCCACGGATTCTGTGCCTCCATTTTGCAGGAAGACAGCTATGCCGTGCAGTATCCCAAAAACTTCCTTGTTTTGGACAACTCCGACATTGATGCCATGCTGCAGATCATCTACGAAGAGCGTGGCCTGACGCTCCGGGATATGACCTTCGGCAATGCGCGGGATATGATCGAAAACCGCAAGCTTTTCAAGGAACCGGAATACTATCAGGATATGATCACCATGTCTCTGGATACCCTGAAGCAAAAATATCTGGATGCCGAGCATGCCGATGATATCATCTTCTACGGCTATCTGTACCAAGAAAAGAAATGCTTCGGCCTGGACTACAACGACCTGCTCAAATTCTCGCTGTATATTTTTAAGCAGAACGAGGACATCAAGCTCAAATGGCAGCAGCGGCTGGAATACATCATGATCGATGAGTTCCAGGACATCGACCAACTGCAGTACCAGCTGATGGAATTACTGTGCGGCTACCACAAGAACCTGTTCATCGTTGGCGATCCGGACCAGACCATCTACACATGGCGCGGTGCCAATGTAAATTACCTTTTGGATTTCGACAAGGCATTCCCCAATGTAAAGACCATCATGATGATGGAGAACTACCGCTCCACGCCGCAGATTCTGGATGTCGCCAACTCCCTGATCGCCAAAAATGAAAACCGCATCAAAAAAGACCTGCTCCCCACACTCCCCAGCGGCGAGTCTGTATTGTGCCACTATGCCGATACCGCCGAACAGGAAGCCAAATGGATCGCCCGGAACGTGCAAGAGATGCATGATGCCGGGATCCCCTACAAGGACATATCGATCCTGTACCGGGCTCATTATGTGACCCGTACCGTAGAAGAGGTCTTCCTGCAGGACAAGATTCCCTACACCCTCTACAGCGGTGTTCAGTTTTTCAACCGAATGGAGATCAAGGACGCCCTCTCCTATCTGCGTATGATCGCTTATAAAGACGACCTGTCTTTCCTGCGCATCGTCAACACGCCGAAACGAAACCTCGGCAAACGCCGCATGGCCTTTTTGCAGGAGTATGCCGCACAGCACCAATGCTCCCTGTATCAAGCGCTGACCATAAATTTAGACGATGATATCCTTAAGGGAACCAAAGCCTCTCAGTTCGTTTCCCTGATCGAAACCTTTGCCGCGGATTATGCAGGCAGACCGATCTCCGAGGTACTGTCCGCTATTCTCAACGAAAGCGGATATGAAAAAATGCTTCGCACCGAAGGCAGCCAGGAACGGCTCGACAATCTGGCCGAATTAAAACAATCGGTCTATGAATACGAAACCACCTGTGGCGAAGAGATTACACTGGAGCATTATCTTACCCATGTCGCTCTGTTCACCAACAGCGATGCAGAAAACGGAAAGGACAGCGTCAAGATGATGACGGTACATGCCGCCAAAGGTCTTGAGTTCCCTTACGTGTTCCTCTGCGGGATGAACGAAGGGATCTTCCCGTCCAGAAAAACAGATACTCTTGAAGGTATGGAAGAAGAACGACGGCTGGCATTTGTTGCCTTGACTCGAGCCGAAAAAAGACTGTTCCTCTCGGCAGCAGACGGCCGAAACTATGATAGTTCCCCTCGTTACCCCTCCCGCTTTCTGCTGGATATTGACCAGTCGCTGCTTACCTTCACGAAGGAACCGCGGGATGGATTGATTGCCCAAGCAAGAGACTACATCGAAAACAGCCTCCGCTGGATGCCGGAAAACAACGATGCATTGACCTTCCCCATAGGGCAGCGTGTCAAGCACGTCTTGTTTGGGTTGGGTACGGTTATTGAGATCGATATGGACAAAAGCGCACATGTCATCCAATTCGATGAAATGGCAACCCCGCGTCGGATCTCCTTCAAGGCAAAACTGGAGTGTGTACCATGACATCTTGCGTGAAAAGAGCGGTCTCGACTATCGTTCCCACGCTATAAGTTCTCGAATCCGGTCGCAAGCAGCAGCAAGCGCGCAGCCTAATTTGAACCACAGGTTCAATGACAAAAGCCCCCCTCCGCCTGTATGATCATACCATACAAAGCAAAGAGGAGTGCGATTAACATGAATCTGAAAGAAGCTTTCCGCTATCAAAACAAGCTCCAGTCCCTGATGAACACCGCACAGAACATTCTCGCAAACGAGCGGAACATCACCAAGACTGAGACCACCATTTTCCATAAGAAAGCCATGCCCGAGCTGGAAAACGAAACAACTGTGGATATCGCTCCCAGTGAGTACGCTGAGCGTATCAATGACATTGTGGCCTTTCTGATGCACCTGCTTGCAGAGCACGAAAAGCTGACCAAGGGCATCCACGATGCCAAGTCGGTGCTGTCTATCGACATGGATAACCAAGTGAGTCTGAACGGAAAGCGTCAGGGCATTGCATCCATCCTTCGGCAAATGGTTGATTTGCGCAGCTCGGAACAGCTGCTCCCCGGCGGCGGCACCGGTTATCGCTTTAATTCCGAGGGCAATCAGGTGACCTACCGCTGTGACGCCAAGCGTGTGACCACCATCAACTTCGACCGCAACAAGATGCGCAGCTATCTCTCCGCGCTGAACAAGAAGTCTGACGAAATCAGCGCTGAGTTGGATCGCTGCATGGTGAACTCTGAGGTGGCTTATAAAACCACCTTTGATGTCAACGACAGCTTTGCAACCATCTTTGAGGCATACCTGGAGGGGCAGGGTTGATCCCTGCCCCTCCGGTCTTGGCCGGACGCCATGGATACGGCAGAATCAGGGAAAGCGGAGATCGGTTCAGATGCAGATGAACTATAACGCTGCATAATTTAAATGGAAGAAACTGACGGATCTACGTCACTACGAAAATAGATTGGAAGAGTCATCCAGCGTTTTCAGCATCAACTTACGCCCATTCATTATCTCATTCTTCTTCACTCCACCCATTCCAACAATCCTGATTCGCTTCCCCCTATTCTACTGACGAGTGAATCACTCGATATTAGCCGGAACAGCGGTGCCTTCGGGCCCATCCTCCTGACGCAGAAGCAAAACGATGCCTTCGGGCAGCGCAGCGCCTATGCGAAGGGAAAAATGGTCTAAGCAGCCTCTGCCTTCTGCCGTATCCATGACATCCGGCCCTCAAAAACAGCGGAGCAGCAGGCCTCAGCCTGCTGCTCGCAAACAATCATATTCAATTCCGGCCTTACAGGAACCAGGATTTCATCCATGGACACCCCAAGCAAAGCACTCAGAGCGTACAGGTTGTCAACCGTAGGTAGGTTGGAACCATGCTGCCACTTGTAAATAGCACGAGGCTCTTCAAAGCCGAAGTAAGCTTGAATATCCCGCACGGTCAGGCCACGCTTCTTTCGAAGCCGCACGATATTCTCGCCGGTGGCAACAGGATCAATGACAGGGAAAATGGTCTGCTGCATTGCAATCGCCTCCATGATAATATTTCCTCCAGCACAGGAATATTGCAGTATAACCGATAACCCTACAAAAAGCAAGCCGTTGGCTCAATTTGTAAAAATAATGTCATAAACGAAGGCTTGCTATGGGGTTTTACCGATTACGGCGGGACGATTGAGAAATGCTGTTTTTTCCGGCTTCCCTATCATTGCATGACTATTTGACAGATGATTAATCATCAAACATCGGGTGATGAATCGAACAAAGAAAGGCAGCATGCGCCATGACAAAAATGGTTCCTCTGAAAAAGCAAAGCAAGCGCGCGCAAAAGCAATACCATGATAAGCAGCGCGGTTCGTGGTATGGACTGAATCCGGTGACGCGGACTGTACCGAACGGAAAAGGCTATAACCGCAATCACGCAAAGCGGGATATCCGGGCGGCAAAAAGCAATATCGAATAAAGAACGCGTGACCGGAAATCCATATCAGAGTTTATCCCATAACTTGTCCATCGGGACGGATGGTTGCAATGTGTAGCGGGATATCCTTTCCGCTGTTTTCGACCGCGGCATGTACGGCATGGCTCAAACCGCCGCAGCAAGGCACAGTCATACGAGTAACCGTAACGCTTTTTATGTCGTTACGCTGCAGAATCTGAGTCAGCTTTTCCGCATAGTCCACCGCGTCCAGCTTCGGACAACCGATCAACGTCACCTTTCCCTGCATAAAATCGCGATGGAAGTTGCCGTAGGCATAGGCGGTGCAATCGGCGGCAATCAGCAGATCAGCCCCGTCAAAATACGAAGCGTCAACCGGCACCAGTTTGATCTGCACCGGAAAATTGGTCAGCCGGCTGGGAACAACGGCTGCCGAATCAGGCTCACTGTGTTGGATACTCTGGCAGGCCGAGCCGGGGCAGCCGCAGGGCAGCGCCTCTTCCTTTGCCTTCTTGGCTGCGAGGACTGCCGCTTCATTATAGGCAGGTGCCTCTCTTTCCTCAAACGAGATGGCGTTGACAGGACAGGCCGGAAGGCAGTCGCCCAAGCCGTCACAGTAATCCTCGCGCAGCAATTTGGCCTTGCCGTCAACGATACCGATGGCACCTTCATGGCAGGCGTCAGCGCAAAGACCGCAGCCGGTGCACCGTTCTTCATCAATGGTAATAATTCTTCGAATCATATCGTAATACCTCCTTCTGGATCGCAAATTCATTTGCTTTGCAATGATTATACTATACAATGCTCCCCTTTGATGTTGCGTAAGTCACATTTTTCTGCATTGGTTCAGCATTTGAGCAGTTCCCGTAAAAAGCAAGGCAGTAACGCGCTTTATGCGTTACTGCCTTGTTTTCATCACCCGCCGATCGTCAAGACCGAACGGGCGAACGCTTTTACATCTGCCGCCTGTAACGGCAATCAGATGATCTTGAAACAGTTTCGGTCGTAGTCGATCAATCCATCCTGTTTCATTTTCGCAAGCTCTCTTGTCAGCGCGCTGCGGTCGGCACAAAGGTATTCTGCCAGCTCTACCCGCCCCAGCGGGATCTCAAAATAGCGGGAATCGTGCGACTGTGCCTGTATGGATAAATACGCCAGAATTTTCTCCCGAAGCGTCTTTTGCGAGATGACTTCTACTTTGCGCATCAGGTCACGGTTCTTGTTTGCGATGATATGCACCATGTTTTCAATGAGCTTATGATGGAACACACAGGCCATGGTGCAGCTGTGCATCACACGCTCAAAGGGCAAAAACAGAATGGCTGCATCTGCGGACACCACAAAGGTGACCACAGACTGATTATCTTGTCCGCAGGCAAAGGTTTCGCCAAACAATTCGCCCTTGCCCGTGCGCACCAGCATGGTTTTGTTGCCCCACAGATCCTCCTTGACCATATCAACAGCGCCGGAGAGCACAATGCCGATATGCCGGATATGTTCCTGCTCGAAGGCAACAATTTCCCCTTTTTTGAAGGTTCCGGTGTGATAGCCGATGCAGCTGAGTATTGCGCTCAAATCCGTTCCCCGGATGTCTTTAAACAGCGCAGAGTCCAACGCCTCAATGATTCCAAGCATGACATTCGCCCCCTTTGGGTATTCTACCCCAACTCACGTTATGTTGCAACCGCAACACAGAAGAGCCCGCCCGCAAAAAATCGCCC
>JAZURG010000059.1:0-11195 GCA_045606145.1 Faecousia sp. | reverse complement strand
GGTCAACGATGATTTCCAGATGAAGCTCACCCATACCAGCAATGATGGTCTGGCCGGTCTCCTGATCCGTATAGGCCTTGAAGGTGGGGTCTTCTTCGGTGAGCTTTGCAAGGGCAACGCTCATCTTTTCCTGACCCGCCTTGGTCTTGGGCTCGATGGCCACGCGGATAACGGGTTCCGGGAACTCCATGGATTCCAGAACGATCTGCTCTTTGTCATCACAGAGGGTATCACCGGTGGCGGTGTTCTTCAGGCCAACCGCAGCGGCAATATCACCCCAGTACACAACATCCTGGTCTTCTCTGTGGTTTGCGTGCATCTGCAGAATACGTCCCAGACGCTCGCGGGTGCCTTTGGTAGAGTTGATAACAGTCTTACCCGCTTCGGCGGTACCGGAGTACACACGGAAGAAGGAAAGCTTACCAACGTAGGGATCGGTCATGATCTTGAAAGCCAGCGCGGAGAACGGGGCCTCGTCACTGGACGGACGCTCAAGCTCTTCGCCGCTGTCGGGATCAGTACCCTTCACCGGAGGAATATCCAGCGGGGAGGGCATGTATTCCACGATCGCATCAAGCAGCTTCTGGACGCCCTTGTTGTGATAGGAGGTTCCGCACACAACGGGGACGAACTTGACGTCGATGGTCCCAAGACGGATCGCATTTTTGATCTTCTCCACGGGGATCTCTTCGCCTTCCAGATAAAGCTCCATGATCTCGTCGTCCACATCTGCCAGCGCCTCCAGCAGGTTCATACGGTACTCTTCAGCGAGCTCCTTCATTTCTTCGGGAATCGCCTCAGTACGCATATCCTTACCAAGGTTGTCATAGTAGACTTCGGCTTTCATTTCAACAAGGTCCACAATGCCCCTGAAGTCTGCTTCCTTTCCGATGGGAAGCTGGATCGGTACGGCGTTTGCGCGAAGCCGATCATGCACCATGCCGACCACGTTGTAGAAATCCGCACCCATGATATCCATCTTGTTGACGTAGATCATGCGGGGGACGCGATAGTGGTCTGCCTGACGCCAAACGGTTTCAGACTGGGGCTCGACACCGCCCTTTGCACACAGGACCGTTACGGAACCGTCAAGAACGCGCAGAGAACGCTCCACCTCAACGGTAAAGTCCACGTGACCCGGAGTATCGATGATGTTAATCCGGTGATCCAGCCAGCTGCAGGTGGTAGCTGCGGAAGTAATGGTGATTCCGCGCTCCTGCTCCTGTTCCATCCAGTCCATGGTAGCGGTACCCTCATGGGTCTCGCCAAGCTTATGGGTACGACCGGTATAGAAAAGGATACGCTCGGTAGTGGTAGTCTTTCCGGCATCAATGTGGGCCATGATACCAATATTTCTCGTTCTTTCAAGCGGGTACTCTCTCGGCATCCGGCTCACTCCTTCCCAAACGGATAATTAGTTTTGCAGCACAGGCTGCTGTGGAAACAAATAAACCTGCGGAAAGCAGATCACCAACGGTAGTGGGCGAAAGCCTTGTTGGAATCGGCCATCTTGTGAGTCTCTTCGCGCTTCTTCACGGCGTTGCCGGTATTGTTGGCAGCATCCATGATCTCGCCTGCGAGACGCTCATGCATGGTTCTTTCACCGCGGTTGCGGCTGTAGTTGGTCAGCCAGCGCAGACCAAGGGTCTGACGGCGGGCGGGCCGGACCTCGATGGGCACCTGATAGGTTGCACCGCCGACGCGGCGGGCCTTAACCTCCAGGGACGGCATAATGTTCTCCAGAGCCTGGTTGAACACTTCGAGGGGGTTCTTGCCGGTCTTCTCTTCGATCATCTCAAAAGCGCCGTACACGACCTTCTGAGCCACGCCCTTCTTGCCATCCAGCATAATGCTGTTGATGAGCTTGGTAACCAGCGTGGAATTGTATACGGGATCCGGCAGAATTTCTCTCTTGGGTACATTGCCTCTTCTGGGCACGATACTTCCCTCCTTCATATAGAATGAAATCAATGGTACTCCGGGACGGTCCCGGATGGTGCCTTCCCTTTCAGGCAACATACATATCGTATATTAACCTTCGTGGCAAGACATGCTTACGCACAAAGCGTAAAATGCAGAGTTGTGAAGTATTTCTTACTTCTTCTTGGCAGCCTTGGGCCGCTTTGCGCCGTAGCGGGAACGGGCCTGCATACGGTTTGCAACACCCTGCGTATCGAGGGAGCCGCGGATGATGTGGTAACGGACACCGGGGAGGTCCTTGACACGACCGCCGCGGATCATAACCACGGAGTGCTCCTGCAGGTTATGGCCGACACCGGGAATGTAAGAGGAAACTTCCATACCGTTGGTCAGACGCACACGAGCGATCTTACGCAGAGCAGAGTTAGGCTTCTTGGGGGTGGTGGTACGAACAGCGGTACATACGCCACGCTTCTGGGGGGAAGGCAGGGTAGTAGCCTGGTTCTCCAGGGTGTTCAGACCTCTCTGCAGAGCAGGTGCGGTGGACTTGTAGGTGACCTGCTTACGGCCACTTCTCACGAGCTGATTAAAAGTAGGCATCTAAGTTCTCCTTTCTTTGATTCTCGCTTTTGAGCGGTATTCTATATTCTACGGGATTCCCCGTTAGAATCAATCCACAGCGGCAGCGGCCGCGGCGCCGACCTCTATACCGCATGCTTTGCCCAGATCCAGCATACTCGGGACCCAGGCACATTCGATATGGTATTGTTGGCACATCGCTTCGATTGGCTCGGTGATGGCTGGATCGGCATTTCCCGCAAGATACACACGGCTGGCACGGCCCCGCTCCAGCGCTTTTCGCAGCTGCTTGGAGCCGACTACCATCTTATGCCTTGTGATCTCAGCCAGGATACTTCGATCTTCGGTCGATTCAAAATTATGAGTTTCCATACGAGATAATATTATACGCAGTTTTTCGAAAAAGTCAACAAATTTTCCAGAATTTTTTCTATGTTTTTCACAGTTTTTTCGTGGTAGAGCAGCGGTTTCCCGCCGCTCCGTATCACTTATACGCATTCTTGATAACACGCTTTAAACGCTCGGCGAGGATGAATTTTTCCAGAAAAGGCCGACGACGCAGATAGGCTGTCGCCCTTCAAGGAGGAGAACGCGTTCTGGCGGAATTTAGGCCGGCATGCGTTAAAGGGTTTTATTAAGAAGGCGTATTAATCCAACTCTTCCACTTTAGAAATGTAAGCGCTTTCTCTGGGGTCCGCTGTGCTGGCTTCCTGCTGGTAGCGGCCAACGACCTTGGTTGCCAGATCCACCGGCAGCAGTGTTCCCGCACCGGCCACACAGCCGCCGGGACAAGCCATGCCCTCCAGCAGATAGCCGTTGTACTTCCCTGCTTTTGCCAGCGTCATCAGCTTGCGGCATTCCCGCAGTCCCTCCGCCCGGGCGGTCTTCACTTCCACTTCGGGATTTGTCTGGCGAATGATCTTCTCTACAGCGCCTGCAACACCGCCGGACACCGCAAAGCCGCGGCCCGCCGCAGTGCCTTCATTCAGCACATCACTGTCTTCCAGGGTTTCAAAATCGATTTCCTTTGCCTGGAACATACCCTGCAGTTCCTCAAAAGTCAACACAAAGTCCACATCAGAACGGATATCCGCACGGATGGCCTCCAACTTCTTAGCGGCACAGGGACCCACAAAGACCACCTTACAGCCGGGATACTGTTTCTTCATCAGTCTGGCCGTATAGACCATGGGGGTCAGGGTCATGGATATCTTGTTTGTCTCACTGGGGAACAGCTTGTAGATCATGGAATGCCACGCGGGGCAGCAGGAGGTTGCCATATAGTTCTGTTCGGCAGGAACTTTTTCCAAAAAGTCCTTGGCTTCCTCGATGGTGCAAAGGTCCGCGCCAACGGCAACCTCAACCACTCTCGCAAAACCCAGTTTTTTCATAGCGGTAACAAACTTGCCGGGAGTGGAATGCTTGCCGAACTGACCTACGAAGGCAGGTGCCAGAATGGCGATAACCTTATCGCCCTTTAGAATAGACTGGATCACCTGGAAAATCTGGCCCTTATCGACGATAGCACCAAAGGGACAGCTGACCAAACACTGGCCGCAGGCCACACACTTATCCTGATTGATGGTAGCGCGGCCGTGCTCATCGGATACGATGGCATCCATACCGCAGGCTGCAGCGCAGGGCCGTTCCAGATGTACGATAGCGTTATAAGGACAAGCCTTGGCGCACTTGCCACAGCGGATGCATTTATCCAGGTCGATCCAGGAACGATTATTCTTAAAAGAAATAGCATCCTTAGGACACACCTTCTGGCAGGAAGCCGCCAGACAGTTCTGGCAGTAATTGCTGACCTTGTACTGATTGGTGGGACAGGCATGGCAGGCATAGGGAATGATGTTGACCAGGGGCGGCTCATAATACTGCTCCGCCACCGCGGCGGCATCCATGCCGTCGGTCATCAGGCTGCGGGTCTGAATGGGACGAATGCCCAAACCCATGGCAAGGCGCACACGCTCACCGGCAATGGCACGTTCCAGAAACACCGATTCTCTGTGCAGCGGCTGGTCACCGGGGACGATGATATAAGGCAGGTCTTCAGCATGAGTATAGTCACCGCCATTGTAGGCCATTCTGGCCACTTCTGTAAATACGTTTTTGCGAATATCCGTAATCAAAGAGGGTATTCCACGCATAGCGCAAACCTCCAGTATTCTAATTTATGTCTATTATATCATTACAGAAAAAATAGTCAAGCGTTGGCTGTTTGAATCATTTTCCATTAAAAAAACAGGATGCATCGCATCCTGCTTTCACGATTATCCGATTTTGATGATTCTGCCTGTCTTGCGTTCTCTGGCCTCCGGGATTTCCACCGGATATCCCAGAATGCAGTTGCCGACGCCCCGAAGCGTTTCCGGAAGTCCCCACTTTCTCAGCAGCGCCTTTCCCTCTTCACTGTCGAACATTTCTTTTGCCCGGTGGATCCAGCAGCTGCCAAGGCCAGCCGCGTGAGCGGCATTCATCAGATTGCCCATGACCAGGCTGGCATCCTCCACCCATGTCATTCGTTCCGGCTCTGCCAGAACCACCACCACACAGGGCGCACCGTAAAAAGGATCGGCATCCGTTCCCATAACGGCTGCATTCATCCGGGAAAGCTGGTCTCTGGTCTCCCGGTCCGTAACCGCTACCAGTACGCTGACTTGGCTGTTCATACCGCTGGGCGCGTAAATACCCGCCTGCAGCACTTGATCCAGCAGTGCCTCCGGCACCTGCTGATCGGTATATTTGCGGACACTGCGCCGCTGCAGAAGATTTTGCATTGCATCCATGGTTTTGACCTCCTGTTTTTTAATCTATTATAGCAGACGGATTGCAAGAAATAAAGTATGTATCGCTATCAGATCACCTTCGCAAACAGCAAAAGCAGTATCAAGGCGATCAAATTCGCCACCGTGAAGAACCCCAGAAAGCCCATGATTTTGGCATCGGGCCATCGCATATAGAATTTGATGGTAATTAAGCTGGCAAGAGAAGCGATCGGCGTACCAAGGCCGCCGATATTGACACCGGCGAGCATATGCCGCCATTGATCGGTAAATTCGGACAGGACAATCGCTGCGGGCACATTGCTGATCACCTGACTGGTACCGACAGCGGTCAGGAGTGTGTTGGCTTGCAGAAGCTGCTGCAGAAAATCCCGGATAGCATCCACTCTGCCCAGGTTTTCCGATACCGTAAAGAAACAGACAAAGGTCAAAAGCAGCATATAGTCAATTTCTTTCAGCAGTTTCCGGTCCAGCAGGAGCAAAGCGGCCACCGTGATCGCCGTTGTTAAGGGATATGGGATCATTCTGAAAACAGTAAGCAGACACAGCGCAAAGAGTGCCAGATAGGTCAGCAGCTGGCTTGTGCTGCTGATGTCAGAGCGTTCCATAGTTTGCTCCGGCAATTTGCGAGGCAGAAGCGGGAGCGATGCGGCAGCCAATCCAATCAGGCTGACCGCTGTCAGCGGAAGTGTCACTGAGAAAAAGTCGCCGATGCTCATATTATAAAAAGCATACAGATACAGATTCTGAGGATTGCCTACCGGTGTAGCCATACTTCCCAGATTGGCTGCGATGGTCTGGAACACGGTCACTGGAATGATGCAGTGTCTGCAATCCAGCTGATCCAGCAGCATCAGGGTAAAGGGAATAAAGATGATCAGAGCCACATCGTTTGTTACGAACATGGAGCTGAAGAAGGGAAGCAGCACCAATGCAAGGCCCAAGACCCGTCCACTGTGAATATGGCGAAGCAGCTGCCAGGTCAGCCAGCGGAACAGACCGATGGTCTTAAGGCCCGCAACCACCGCCATCAAGCAAAGCAGCAGACACAGCACCCGAAAGTCAATGTAATGCAGATACTGCGCATCCGGCGGCACAAGAAACATGGTCACAGCGGCACATAATGCCGCAACGCACAGGACCGTTTCTTTTTTTATAAATTTTTTGATTTTATTCAGCATGACAATGTCTCCAATTGCGGGATGACAGTTAAGTAAATCAGCTAGTGTTTGTCAAATTGTCACTGATAGTTGTTCCAAAAACTCTTTCAGCTTGCGGCGGTTTCTTAAAATAATGACCCGAACACCTTCAGCCTTACTAAGCAGTTCATAGTTCTTCTTGCGCTTGTTCTTATTGAAATTCCAGACCCATTTCAAAAAGTCCAAATCAACACGCTCCGGACATCCTTCGCCCATGTCCGGACGGACTTGCCCGTAAGTCGTCAGAATTCGTTTGCATACACCCAGAAGGCACGCGATCCGGCTGTAGTCCAAGTAGATCACCGTATCGCACCGCTGCAAGCGAGCTGGGATCGTGCGGTCAAAGTTGCCGTCCATGATCCATTGATCCCTTTCCATTGCCGCCAAATGACGCCGGTCAAATTCTTCTCTCGATACACTAACCCAACCTGGTGTCCAGAACAGCTGGTCTAAGTGGATGACCGGCAGTTTCAGCCGCTCCCCCAACTGCCGTGCCAGAGTTGATTTCCCGCTGCCGCCGCAGCCAATGATCATAATTCTTTCCATATGCTTACTCCAAGCCAAACATACGCATGGCATTGTTGTAGAAAATATCCTCTATCTGTGTCTGATCCAGGTCAAGAAGCAGTGCCGCTTGGTAAAATGCCATCAGGTTTTCTCCCGCCACATAACCACGGTCTAAGTGGGCGCATTCCGGTCCACCCAGCCAGGTCTGCCAATCTCCCAGAGACACCGCTCTGCCACGGTTGAAGCAGATAGGATAGTCGCTGCCCCACAGGGTACGCTTACCCGCGTTTTTCATGATGCTGGCCATCATCGGGCCGGCTTCGCAGATGGCAGCCAGATCGAACCAGATATTGCCGCAGTCTTCCAACTGACGGATAGACTTCACCGCAGGCAATGCCGCGAAGCCCCGGGCGCAGTGAGCCAGGATCAACTGGGCGTTGGGATATTTCTTTGCCATAGCATTGATATAGCTAAAATTATCCGGATCTGCCAGTCCTGCCTTACGGAACAAGTGGAGTGTAATGGACAGCTTCTTTTTATTGGCAATTTCCCATGCGGTCTCCGGCAGATATTCCCCAATGGAGAGGGTGTTCAGATCCGGTTTGCCGGCACCATAGGCATAGCATTTCAGGCCACGGACACCACTATAAGATGTCAGCAATTCCATATCCTGCCGGCTGTCTGATGCAACGATATAGGGCGAAGCCACATTGCCGGGATAGCTTTCGGCCAAGGAGATCACATGGTCGTTACCCAGCCTTCGCAGGCCGTTGGCCGTGTCGGTAATTACTGGGTCCACCATCGGAAGCATATTGAGTCGGATCTCTTCCACCCCCGGCAGAATGGGCAGCATATCCTCTCTATAATCATCCGGTGTAGCGGCACTTCTGCAGAATACAGAATCGGGACGGCTGACCGTGGGACACGCTTTAGCCAAATGGATATGGGCATGGGCATCGAAAACCTTTTTGGGCAAAAAGTCCCGATACATTTCTGCCATGCGCCGATCCTGTTCATTTAGAGGAAATACTGCCATAGGGACTCCTTTCTCCTTTTTAAAAAAGTCCCCTCCGCAGGGCAATGTCATTCAACCAGTCTACCTGTCATTCCGAGCGAAGCCGAAGGCGAAGTCGAAGAATCCGCATCTAGATGGAACGGATCCTTCGACTCACTCCGTTCGCTCAGGATGACATTCTTAAATGAATGATATTGCCCCGCAGAGGGGACTGCATCATATTATGTACGGTTATACCACATACCGGGGTTGATGACTCTGGGGTCGATTCCATAGAACGCATCATGGAGCTTATCCAACTGCTCCTGAGACAAAGTGACCGTTTGGTCGAACAGGGCGCAGTTGGCTTCCACATGCTTCACTGTATCGCAGCCCATAACCGCGGTGGTCACACCGGGCACAGACAGCACATAAGAAAGTGCCAGCGCAGCGGGGCTCAGCTGGAATTCCTTGCACAAATCGTTGAATCTGCGCAGATAAGGAAAACAGAAGCTCATCTGGGGATCCAGATCTTCCGGTGTGTGGAAGACCAGTCCCTGCAAAAATACACTGCGGCAGAAGATCATCATACCGGAACGATTCAGCTTCTCAATGCCGCCGTTTTCAATCTGGCCCCAGTCGAAAACATTCAGCGGAATCTGTGTTGCATCAAATCCGGAATCCGCAATCACACCGTAGTCATGACGGGAGTAAGCGGAAACGGCTGTCATGCTGCACACGCCCTGTGCTTTCAGATCGTTCAGCGTCTTACCGGCGGTCAAGGGGTCGGTAGCATAATCATCAAAGCCATGGAACATCAGGCAATCAATCGTGTCGACGCCCAAGGTTTCCAGGCACTTTTCACTCTGGCGCAGGATATCGTCCCGCAGCGCAACGGGGTTGGACTGGTCAAAGGGGCCGATCTTTGTCACGACCCAAGGCAGTTCCTTGCCTTCTGCACGGCGTTTTGCCAGCCAGCGGCCAATGACCTTTTCGGAATCGCCGTAGTTGTTGGCGGTATCCAGATTGTTCACGCCCAGTTCCATAGCTGTATCCAGCATGTGAAAGGCGGTTTCTTCAGACGGCTTATCCGCATCCGCACCCAGGCCATAACGCTTACCGAGCTGTACGGTACCTAAGGAAAAGACGGACAGGTCGAGACCTTTTCTATTAACATATTTCATATGTATACGTCCTCCATTTACCAGATGGTCCAGCCGCCGTCCATAACGAGGGTGGCACCGGTGATGTAGTTTGCTGCCTCAGAAGCAAGGAACGCCACAGGTCCCTTGATATCATCTTCATTGGCCCAGCAGCCCAGAGGACAGTTTTCAATATAGGTTTTCTGGAATGCCTTTTTCAAAGGATCGTCTGCCAATCCGGGACTATAGCCGCCGGGAGCGATGCAATTAACACGGATATGATGCTTGCCGTAACGGCCAGCCATATATTTGGTCATGCCTACCATTGCCCATTTCTCTGTAGTATAGTTGATAGGCTGATCTCCCCAGGTCTCCGGATAGAAGGGGAAATGGGGGCAATCCAGTCCTCGCATGGAGCTGATATTGATAATGCTGCCGCTCTCGGCAGGCACCATGTACTCCAAAACTGCCTGGCTCAGCAATATCTGGCCGTTCAGATTGGTGTTGGCAGAGGCCTGCAGCTTTTCACGGGTAGCATCGTTCAAAGAAACGTTGTTACTGCGGTCGACAGCGTTGTTGACCAGGATATCGATCTTGCCGTAACGATCGATCACATTCTTTACAAGCTGCTTAATGGAGGCATCATCGCCCAGATCCAGCGACATACCTACCGCATCATACCCCTGCGCACGCAGGCCAGCGGCAAACTCGTCACACTTTGCGCCGTTCCGGGAAGCGATCACAACGCTGGCACCCATTTCGCAAAGGCCGGTGGAAATTGATCCGCCGTACAGGCCCCGGCCACCGGTGACGATGGCCACCTTACCTTCCAAACTAAACAAATCTTTGGTATGCTTCATAAAAAATTCCTTTCGTTTCATCAACAGACATGGATGTGCTTAGTAAGCAACGCCCCAGTAGATCATCTTCTTGGCAGGTTTGCCGCAGATGGGGCAGGTGTCGCCCAGGTTTTCCTGTGCAAAGGGCATGCAGCGCGAAGACATGCCCGCCTCGTCCTTCATCTTCATTTCGCATTCCAGCTCACCGCACCACATGGTCTTGATGAAGCCACCGTTCTTCTCCTGCAGCGCCTTGGCCTCTTCCAGAGAGTGAGCCTCATAGATGTGGTCGGTCAGATTCTTCTTGGCCTTGGCATACATGCCGTCATGGACAGCCTGGAGCTGCTCGGCAACGGCAGCTTCCAGATCTTCCAGCTTGACCACGATCTTCTCGCCGTCGTTTCTGCGAACCAGAACGCACTGGCCGTTTTCCAGATCCCGGGGGCCGCACTCTAAGCGCAGGGGCACACCGCGCATTTCATACTCGGCGCACTTCCAACCCATAGAGTTGTCGGAATCGTCCAGCTTTACCCGGACACCGGCAGCGATCAAACGGTTCTTCAGTTCATTGGCAGCGTCCAGAACGCCGGGCTTATGCTGTGCGATGGGCAGCACAACCACCTGTACGGGAGCGATCTTGGGAGGCAGCACCAGACCGTTGTTGTCACCGTGGGTCATGATGATACCGCCGATCAAACGGGTAGAAACACCCCAGGAGGTTTCATGAGGATTGACCTTCTGGTTGTTCTTATCGGTAAATTCAATGTTAAATGCCTTGGCAAAGCCGTCGCCAAAGTAGTGGGAAGTGCCGGCCTGCAGAGCCTTGCGGTCATGCATCATGCACTCAATGGTGTAGGTAGCTTCCGCGCCGTTGAACTTTTCCTTCTCGGTCTTCTGGCCACGGGTAACAGGCATTGCCAGTACGTTCTCGCAGAAGTCTGCATAGACATTCAGCATAGTTTCCGTAAAGTTCTTTGCTTCTTCAGCGGTAGCATGGATGGTATGACCCTCCTGCCACAGGAACTCTCTGTGACGCAGGAAAGGACGGGAAGTCTTTTCCCAGCGCAGAACGCTGCACCACTGGTTATACTTCATGGGCAAATCACGATGGCCCTGCAGTACATTTGCAAAATGCTCACAGAACAGGGTTTCAGAGGTGGGACGGATGGCATAGCGCTCTTCCATCACGGCCCCGCCGCCCATGGTGACCCATGCGCACTCAGGGG
>JAZURG010000058.1:0-21577 GCA_045606145.1 Faecousia sp. | reverse complement strand
ATGGCTTTTTATCTTGTCTTGCCGAAAAACCTCTCGTTTTGGAGTGCTGCGCAGTTTTGAATAGAAGATTTTTGCTCACAGGAACATTCAGAGGACGCAGAAATACTGGATGTATTTCAAGGACGATGGATTTTCTGTGGGGAAAAAGATTCATTCAAAACCGTACAAATCCCTATGTGAGGCCGCCCAAAGGCGGTTTTTTGTTGCGAAAATGACAGGACAATGGTATAATGAATTCAAGCAAAGTTGAATTCAGCGATATAAATTCCTGACGGAATTTGCGATATACCTTTCAATTTGGTATATTCCTTTGTAAGGCGATATGTGCCGGTGACGCGAGATAGGGAATTTATATCGTATCGTGACAGAACAAAGCGGAGTTATACCGTATTATCGCAGGGGCGTGAGCGCGTATGACGCTAAAAGCTTGGCATCTAAATCGTTCACGAATTCTATATGCAGTGTGCACAATGTTGAATTGTAAACGGGTACATTTAGTTTTTATTTCTGAAAGGTTGGTGTTAATAATGTTAAATCCCTATATTGGTCATGCTACACAGCTTTCCGGTGTTGAGGAGGTTCGTCTCGTTGGTGGAAAAGGTGACGGTATGCGCCTGTTGCAGCTTCGCAATGGAATGGGCCTGGAAATGACCGTCTGCGCAGATCGCTGCGCGGATATTTACCGCCTGAACTTTAAAGGAGATAACATGGGTTATTTCTCCCCGAATGGCTTTGTTGCCCCCTCTTATTATGATGACAACGGCGCGGGTTTTCTGAAAAGCTTTACAGCCGGCTTCCTGACCACCTGCGGTTTAACCGCCGTCGGCAGCCCGTGTACGGATGCAGGCGAGGAGCTTCCTCTTCACGGTACCATCGGCAATACACCCTGTGAGCGGATCTGGTGGGATGAAGATGATGAGAATATCTATATTCATGCCTTTGTCAATGATAGCGCCATTTTCTCGCATAAATTGTATCTGAAGCGTGTGATTGCCATAAGTAAGCAGAATAATGCTTTTACCATTACCGATACCATTGAAAATCAAGGGGATACGGAATCTCCTGTGATGCTGCTATACCATATGAATATGGGTTATCCGCTTCTGTCTGAGAATTCCGTGGTGAAGATTCCCTCCGTGTCAGTGAAACCCAGAAATGATCATGCGGCGAAGGATCTGGATTCCTGGGATAAAATGCTGCCGCCCACACCTGGTTTTGAGGAACAGTGTTACTTCCACAGCTTTGCAGGAGAGGGAAGCGCCACGATCTACAACCCCGATATCCGCAAAGGCCTGACCATCAGCTTTGACAGCGAAACTCTGGACTACTTCACACAGTGGAAAATGATGGGTTTCCGGGACTATGTTCTGGGCCTGGAACCCGGTAACTGCCATCCCTGCGGACGTGATGTGATGCGCGAGGAGGGCGGACTTAAGTACCTGCAGCCGGGACAAAGCATTACCTATGCAGTGACAGTTACCCTTTATGAAGAATGAATAAAAGATTCCACCCTGCTTTTTAACAGGGTGGAATTTCTTATTTCTCGTATTTACCTTTTTTTCTCATGGGCGAGTACATGGTGAATGTGATGGCTACAAAAAGTAGAGCGCAGCCAAGGCTGACTTTCCAACCGAATGCGAATGCACGGTTTTGATAGGTTAAGGTCACTGTGTGCGTTCCTTCGGTCATGGGGACGCTGATCATTGCATCGCCTACCAACACGATATCCGCTTCTTTTCCGTCAACAGTGACGGACCAGTTGCCGTTCTGGGGAATGGAGGTGTACAGGAGGCCATTTCTGTTACAGGAAATGGTGCCTTCGACCTTTGTGTTAGTGAAGCTGGTTAGATTGAGCGTAGAGGCGGACAGAACATCATAGGCTTGACGGAAGACAGCGTCATCTATCAGTGCGGGTTTGATGGTCATATTGCTGTTTTCGTCTGCTTTGCAGGTTAGATCGATCTGAACCACATCACCGGGCTTCACTGCCGCGACAGCCAAACACTGAGGAAGACTATAGGTTTCACTATAAAGCTTTTTACCGTTCAGGGAAACACTGAAGCTGTTTCTTTTGGGCAGATTCAGATCAATACACAAGAATCCGCTTTCTTTGGGAGAAATATGATAGGTGACAGTTCCGGATTTGCTGCCCGTATCATAGGAGCAGTAGCCGACACCGCTTGTGGGAGAGACGGTTACATCATCAGAGGTGATCTGTACGCAATCCTTTGAAAGTACATTCCAAACAGTGTCAGTGATGCCACTGGCGGCTGTCAGCAGGTTGTTTTGGAAAGTAAAGGTGTTCTGATTTGAACCGAAATCAACGTTGGTAAGTTGGACTTCTGCAAGGAATCCCAAGGGCAAATAGGCATTATTCTTCAAAAGATGGATATCACCGCTGTTGTAGACATCATCGAAGTACGTGTTTTCCTTTACAACACCGGTTCTGTCGATCATATACTTCAACCCAAGAAACAGGTTGGCCACAGGGGAACTCTCTTCGAAGCAATAGCGGTTATAAGTGTTTTTCGCGCCATAGCCCAGAGCCTGCATAAACTTGGTCACCCGGACATTGGCGGAACTGGTGAAGGTAGAAATGCCGTTGTAGCCGTTGAGTGCACCATCATTGAGGGTCTGGGAATGGGTGACTTCGGCCCGGTAGAACAGGGTATCGGCTTCCAACTGCTCCATGTAGTCAATGACCGCGGACGCGTCTTCGCGGCCACTGGGGTAATTGGATATGCCAGTATAGGGGAAAATCAACCCAAAGTTGATTACATTTAAAATCAACTCTACTGCCATGATGCCCGCCAGAGAAAAGGTCGCGATTTTGCGACGGTTAAAGTTTGCTTCCTGGTAGGTCTTGCGCTTTGCTGCTTCAGCATCCTTGGAAGGCTTTTTCAAAAGCACAGGATAGAGTAGAACACCCATATAGAGGATAAAGAATACCAGGTTATAGGCAATAAAGACAGGCTCCGTAAGACTATTGGAGCACAGGAAAATGCCAATGGTCAGAATGCCGGAAACGATCACTTGCCACAGCTTGAAGTGTCTTCGCAGAAGGTAGGCTCTGTAAGCAATATACAGCATCACAAAGCTGAACAGGAAGCTGAACCGGTAGGGGATCATGTTGGTAAAGTGGAAACCGTGCCAGATATAGTCCAACTGCCGGATAATGAAGCTGACCATGAAGAACAGAAGCATCAGAACGGCACAGAATTTGTCACGCAGCTTTACCTTGCGGCAGGTTAAATACAGGAAAGCCAGCGGAATCGTGATCACACCGCAGTAAAGATTGGGCAGACCTTCCTTGAAACTGGGTTCCAATCCACCGCCCATATTGCCGGCAACCTGACGCATAGCATCAAATAGTCCCTTCCAGTTGGATTCTTTCGCAATATTCAAACGGAAACCTTTTGGGAAGGCGTTGACACTGGATTGGGTGGTCTGCAAAGCGGCGAGGGCAGGAAGCTCCAGAATTGCCGTCATGCCAATGGCCAGTACGGAGAAAACGGCAATGCGAACCAAATCCAAAAACAGCCGTTTGAAACCCTGAAATCTGCAGATCTCATAACAGACAAACAGCAGCAGAACAAAAATGCAGGTGAACAGGCCGATATAGTAATTGGCATAGATGGACAAAAACAGGGTCAGGGTATACAGGACAACCTTCCGGTCCCGCAGCAGGAGGATCGTACCCAATGCTACCAGGGGAAGCAGAGCAAAGGTGTCCAGCCACATAATGTTCCACTGATAGCCCAATGCCCAGGCGCAAAGACCGTAGAAACTTCCAAACAGGGAAATGGAGAGATCATCTTTCTTGAAAATATGCTTTAGGAAAATGGCAAAGAACAAGGAAGCAAGACCCAGCTTCACCGGCACAAGAAGGGAGAAGTATTCCAACAGCAGGCTTTCCGGCAAAAAAACGGTCAGCAGATTCAAAGGAGAGGCAAGATAGTAGGAGATCAAACCCAGATAGTCGATGCCCATACCAATGCTCCAGGAATAGAGCAGACTGTCACCGGAGCGCAATGCGTTCCGAAACGCGACAAAGAAAGGATAGTACTGGTGGTACATATCCGAGTAGAGCATACTTCGGTTGTTGCCAAAGGGTTCGTAGTTGCCGCAGATCATGACACCCATAAACAGCAGCACCGGAATAAAAAATGCAATGACCAGATAATTCCAC
This sequence comes from Faecousia sp., assembly GCA_045606145.1. GTDB lineage: Bacteria > Bacillota > Clostridia > Oscillospirales > Oscillospiraceae > Faecousia. The sequence continues at coordinate 17,388 of JAZURG010000058.1, read as the reverse complement.
TTTTTTATATATTTATTCTGCGGAAGCTTCATAATTATCCCCCAGACATACTTCGTTACATTACAGTATACCACAGTAAAAAGGAAGGGTAAAGGAAAAATTATAAAGTTTTTGTAAATTTGGGATAAATGATAGGGAAAACAAAACCGCCGTGCGGAATGCGCGATGTCCTTATCGGAAAAAAACATACAGCAACTGGCAGGTCGTTTCGATCTGCCAGTTGCTGTATCTTTGTGGGTCTGGGCAACTGCCCGGTTAACCGCATCCGGTGGACAGCCGGATGCTCTGCTTGCCACGCATATGTAGGGCGGGGGCTTGCTCCCGCCGAACACCCAGTTTGGATATTGAAAGTATATTGTCTGCATGATATAATCAATTCAACTTGAATTTGACGAAGAACTATCGCAGGAATAAAAGAAGGAGTTTTGGTACTATATGTGGAATGAAACAAAAAATGAAATTGATATTGAAAACTTGATGAAAGAATATAGCGGCTTTCACGATAGCTGTATAGTATCAATAAACTATCATAGCGGAGCATTTGTTAATGATAAGGGTGCTATGGCAAATGGAGGATTGCTTGAGCATAGCATTGAAATGATATTACATAGTCAGTGTAATAAACCTATTGAACTGTGCTTTACAGGAGTAAAAAAATGTAATATTGTTGGTTGGGAGGATAATTATTTCTGCGACATTTTTGGTGCATATTTGAATTTTCATAGCGACCTACTTGGTAAAACTCGTGATGGCAAGCTGATAGTATGGGCGGATTGGGATGGTTTTAATCCCATAAATTATACGGAAGAAAAACCGATTTCTACTAACGGAAAACACAGTACTTATGTAATTGCTGAAAAGCTGTTTTGGAGAATAATGACGGAGGACTAATCCAGAGAGACAAATTCCAATATGTCGAATAGTTAACCGCAGCACCATTCGTTTGGTGCTGCGGCATTTTTTGAAATTGGCGGCGGGAGACAGCCAGCGCCCTACGAAATGTCTGTTAAGAACACAAAGCAAAATAACGGCGGTTTTATCAAAATCTACAAAATCAAACAGATCAGGCCGGTGGCGCCTTCGTTCACGATCTTTGACAGCGTTCCCCGGAACTTGGAACGGACATCCTCCGGTGTGCGGATCAGCTTGGCGGTAAGACCCTCCTGGATCAGTTCATAAACGGACTTTCCAAAGATGTTGCTCTGCCAAAGCTTTTCGGAATCCTCACCGCACAGGTAGGAAACCAGATCTCTCGATTGCTGCTCGTCGCCTACCATGGGGCTGATCTCGGTGTCGATATCCACCCGGATCATGTGGATGGATGGGGCGCCGGCCTTCAGCTTCACACCGTAGGCTCCGTTCTTCTTCAGAATCTCCGGCTTTGCCAGCTCCATTTCCTCCGCACTGGGCATTACGATGCCGTAGCCGGTGGCTTTAACAGAGGACAAGGCATCAGCGATTTTCTCGTATTCTTTTTTGACCGATGAAAGCTCGCACAGCAGTGACATGAGCTGGGCATCGTTTTCGATTGTCAGACCCGCCTTGGCGCTGAGAATTTCATAGAACAGTTCCTCCGGGAATCGGATATGGCATTGAACTGTACCGGAGGAAAGATCAATCTGCCGCACCGACATATCGGTGATCTGTTCCATTTCCATCAGCTTCTGTAATGTGGATTCGGCCTGTGACAGCATGCTGATTTCTGTGCTGAGCTGCAAAAGCAGCTTGCTCAGCGCATCCTTCACCGGATGGCTCCATTCCAACACATCCATCCAGCGGGGCAGAAATACCTGCAGCTCCTTCATTGGAAATGCGTACAAAAGCTGCGACATCAGCGACCCGATGTCCTCCAGCTCCATTGCCTGACAATCCGCGATCATGGCTTCGACACCATGGACGTTTTTTATATGTTCTTTTACGGCCCGGGCGGCATCTGCGTGGGGATTGCGGCTGTTGATGACCACAAGAAAAGGTTTTCCGGTGGCCTTCATATCCTGGATAGCGCGGTTTTCCGCCTGAATGTAGTCTGCTCTTGGAATATCGGTAATGGTGCCGTCGGTGGTCACCACAAGTCCGATGGAGCAATGCTCATCCATGACTTTTTTGGTTCCCAGCTCTGCGGCTTCGGTCATGGGGATCTCATAGTCGTACCAGGGGGTTGCCACCATCCGGGGAGCGTCCCCTTCGTAAGCACCAACGGCACCGTCGACCATGTAGCCTACGGAGTCGATCATGCGCATGCGCAGCTTTGCGGTGCCGTCTGGGGAAATCTCCACTGCTTCTTCCGGTACAAATTTTGGTTCGCTGGTCATGATGGTCTTGCCGGAGCCGCTTTGGGGAAGTTCATCTCTGGCACGCTCAGCCCGGTAGGGATCCTCAATGTTGGGAATTACCAGTTTTTCCATGATTCGTTTGATAAGGGTAGATTTGCCGGTACGCACCGGCCCTACCACACCAATATAAATGTTGCCGCCGGTTCTGGCAGCAATGTCGGCATAAAGATTATCCATAGCCTGCCTCCTTGTCACGGTTTGGTCAATAGTATGTCCGTAAAGGCAGGAATAGAACAAAGGGTGTGTTGCAAAATACAAAAATGTCCGATAGAATCCGTAGGATGTAGACATTCCATAATTTGAGGGCGTGCTGCAGTTATTTTGCAACACGCCCTTTGCTGATTTAAGATTTCTTTCTTTTCTTTCTGCGTAGAATCAGGGAAGTGGCAACGGCCAAAACCGTAAGTGCCGCCACAGCGCTGCCGCCCAGAATATAGGGAGAATAGTCTGTGGGAATCGCTTTGATCCGCAGAGCACAGATTTTTTCCGGCGCGACAAACACCAGATAGCTTCCACTGACAGCGAACTCTGTTTCCCGCCAACCGCTGTCTGTTTGAACTAAGAGCAAGACGTGCTCAGCGCTGGTGCCTGTCGGCAGCATACAGCGGAGCTTGACAGGGGTCTTGCTGTGGGGAATTTCCAACAGATAGGATGCCAGAGTGCCGGGATCTTCCTGCGCATGGGCGGTGAATTTGCTGTCCGGTGAGAACTGTCCCTGCGCCAGCAGTACGGGCAGTGCGTTATGTGCCGTAAGGTTGCTTTCAAGGGTTTGCACGTAGCTGGGCTTCACAATGGTAAAGGTGGTGTCGAAGAGCAGAAGTTCACCAGGTTGAATACTTCCGCTCCAGAAGGCATCCTGACCGTGCTCTCCGGGGATGGCAGGCAGTATTTTTTCTGTCATCGTAGTGCCAAAGGGAACAATACGGCGGTGGCTGGTGTCTTCATCATATTGGAAGGTCACAGCCACATTTCGGAAATCATCGGGAAGGGGATCCTGTTGGAAGAATTTGCGTTCGCTAAGAGGCTCGGCTTGCGCTGAATAGCTGATCCCGTCAATAGCGCCGGGGTCGTCACCAAGGGGCAGGTAGTAGTTGTTTTGCAGTTCGGAGTAATCGGAATCACCCAGGACAGCGCCGGTCTTTTCGCCGTGGTCCTCCAACAGGATCATGGAAAGACAATCGGTAACGGTGGTGGCGGTACCCGCAATACCACCGGTATAGGTTTCCCCGGAAATGACGCATTTTACACTGCATTGACGAATACGGCCGATACTGCTTCCTGCGATGCCGCCGGTATAGTCCGCGGCAGCAGCTTCAATGGAAGCGGTATTGATACACTGCTTTACAAGTCCCATAGAAACCAGACCCGCAATGCCGCCGATGTTCTGCTTTTTACCGTATACGGTGCCCTGGTTTTTGCATTCAGTGATGACGGAGCGCAGCTGCAGGTCGTAATTCAGCGAAGAATTTCCTACCAGCATCAGGTCGGATTCCGGATCCAGATCGTTTTCCAGAGCGATAGCACCGGCAATGCCGCCGACATTCCAATCGCCGTTTACATTCCCAAGGTTACTGCAAAGGCGGATCTTGGCGGTTACATCATTGTCGGTATCCCCATCGGAAACGTCCGCGATGCGGCCACCGAGGTTTTCGGACGCGTTGCCGATGGTGCCGCTGATGGCGTTCATTTGATTGGAGATGCCTTGAATGTCCTGATTCAAAGTGGTGAGGGTATTCTCACTGATGGCGATGATACTGTTTAAGGAGGAGTTGATCTCAGTAAAGCTGCTGCTCAAAGCATTTTGCGCCGCAAGAATGGAATCCGGATCCGGAGGGGTGGGATCATCCGCGTCCGGTATCAGAATATCCAGTGCTTTCTGTGCTTCTTCTACCTGCTTTTCGATGTTCTGACCCTGGGCACCCAGAGCGTTGGAACCGCTTTGAATATGAGCACCTGCTCCGCTGGTCAAGCCGGACATGGTATCCATCTGCTGCTGCAGGGTCTGCAGAGTATCTTCCTCGTAGAGGATACTGACAGCCGGTTCCAGTTGACCCGCAATACCGCCAACTTCTTTGCGGCCGTCTACGCTGCCGTGGTTTTCACACCGGTAAAGATAACCGCTCCAGCTTCCCGCAATACCGCCAATATTAAAACCTATCTGCGGATAGCCGATGCTTCCGTAATTTTTGCAATCCCGGATCACACCGGAACCGGTGCCGCAGATGCCGCCGATATCCGTAACGGTGACGGCGGATTCGGAGGTGAGGATGGAATCGAGGGTGATGTCTTCCAGATCCACATCGTTTTGCTCAATTGTAGTATTGACCAGAGAACGGTTTTCACAATTTTTGATAACACCGTAGTTATTGCCGGCGATACCGCCAACAAAGTGGTGACCGTTCACAATGCCGGAAACCTGGCATTTGGAAATGACACCGGTAAGCTGATTGATGCCAACCAGACCGCCCACATTGTCGTTGGCAGTGACTTTGCCTTCAAAACTGCAGTTTTCAATGGTGCCTGCGTTATTTCCGGCAAGGCTGCCTGCTGTGTTTGCTGTACCGTGGGGTGTTACATAGCCCATAACGTGCAGATCCCGAACAACGGCAGTTTCTGTCAGATAGCGGAACAGACCTGTATTGGAGCCTTCTGTGTCTAACTGCAGACCTGCAATGGTGTGGCCGTTGCCTTCGAAAATTCCGTTAAAAATGGGAATGCCGGTAAAACCGGTACCGCGCAAATCGATATCTCTGCACAGCATAACAGTAAGGCCTTTACTGTAGCTGTCCAGACGGCAGTTTTCCGCAAAATCTAAAAACCGTTCGGTGTTCAGAATGTAATAGATGTCCTTTTGCTCCTGTGCGCTGACGCTCAGCGCGCTGCTCAGAATCAAAATCACACACAGAATCGCACAAACCAAACGTTTACGCATGAACATCACCGCCTTCCTTAGTTGTTTCCGCGTCCACGGTCTGTACTTCGCCGTCAGTGGAAACGGTAGCATTCATTTCGCCACGAAGCAGACCGTTGATCTCTGCGTCCACCATGCCGCTGATGTAACCTCTGACACGGCCCTTAACAAAGACTGTGCCGGTGGTGGATTGGACCTGCGGCTGAACGCCCTTGAGTTTAAAGCGTGTGCGTTCGATGATGGAGTCGCCCAGCACCAGAATGGAGGGCAGAACACACAGTACCAGAATAATGGAGACGATGGTTCCGCGGCCAATGCAGGTACCCATGATGGATACCACAGGCTGCGCTGAGAGGTTGCCGATCAGAAGACCGGCGGATGCCATCATAATGCCGGAGGTGAAAACGGTGGGGAAGGAAGCATTCAAAGCTTCCACAATGGCCTTCTTGTGGGGCATATGCGCCTTCCGCTCCTGGTAATGGCTGGAGATCACAATGGCATAGTCGATATTGGCGCCCATCTGGATGGCACTGACGATCAGATAACCAAGGAAGTACAGGGGAGTACCCGTAATGGTGGGGAAGGAGAAATTGATCCAGATACTGCCTTGAATTACCAGAATCAGCAGCACCGGCAGACCCGCGGACTGGAAGGTAAACAGCAGCACCAGGATCACGAACAGGGCCGACAAGATGGAAATCATCAGATTGTCCGTTGCGAAGGAGGCAGACAGGTCACGGCAACTGGTGGAGTTGCCTACCAGGTAATAGTCATCTTCGTAGTGTTTACCAATGATATTTCTGGCTTTTGAAAGGAAAGCGAAGGTCTCGTCGCTTTCTTCCGGAAGATTCAGATACATGACAAACCGGCTGTACTGCTCGCTTTGCATCTGGTTTTTAGCGGTATCCAGCTGACTCAGCATGTCCTGCATTTCGGCCATATCGGCACCGCTCAGATTGATGTTGTAATTTTCCAGTTGATCCTTCAAAAACAGGAACATGTCAAATAGGGGGACCCGGTAATTTTCAACCGCATCCAGAATTTCGCCGTATTGACTCTGTTCCACAGCATACAGACCGTACAGAGCCTGGGTCACTTCATAATCAAGACCGATCAACTCCGAAAGCTGACGGGGTGTCAGCGAATCGGTAAGCTTATAGCCGCCCAATGCTTCAATATTGCCAAGACCCATGATGGAATTGACTTCACTTTGCATTTCCAGTTCGTCCAGTACAGCCATCTCCGCATCATAGTCGCCTACAGGTACCAAAACAGCCACCATGTTGCTGACACCAAAATGATCCTTGATTTGGAAATAAGCATGCTGCCGTTCGGTCATTTTGGCGGTTTTCAGATCGTTGAAGCTGTAGCAGTAGGGACATTGATTGGACAGAATGAACGCACCAACCAGAACCAGAAGGAAAATGGGTGGCAGAATCCGGCGGGTCTTTACGGCGAATTTACCAAGGAAGGTGATGTTGGGAAGGAGCTTCTTGTGGCGGGTCTTCTGCATCAAAGGCGCGAACAGAACCAAAAGGCCGGGCATCAGCGTAAAAACGCAGAACAGGCTGAGAAAAATCGCTTTGATCAAAACCTTGGCCATATCCATGCCTACGGAGAATTTCATAAAGCTTAGGGCGATGAATCCGCAGACGGTAGTGAGGGAAGAGGCGGAAATCTCCGGGATGGCCTTGCTCAATGCCGAGATGGCGGCGGTGCGGGCATCCTTGGTTTCAAATTCATCTGTGAAACGGTGGCACAGGATAATGGCATAGTCAACTGCCAGCGCCAGCTGCAGCACCACGGCAACGGAGTTGGAGATGAAGCTGATCTTGCCGAAGATGAAATGTGTACCGATATTCAGCAGTGCGGCGGCACCGAAGGTCAGCAGCAGAACAGGGACTTCCGCATAGCTGCGGGAGGTCAGCGTCAAAACCACCAGCATGATGATGCAGGCTACGATGCCTATGACGACCATTTCGTTTGCCAGCATGTCATTTTCGTTGTAGCCCACGGTAGAGTCTACGCAAAAATCATACCCGCTGAGAAGCTGTTTGATGGAATCCAAAGACGCAATGGTGCCTTCTGCCATGGGTCCGTCGGCAAATGTCACATCATAAAGGGCGGCAGCATCCAGATAGGTGGTTTCTGTTCCGTCAAAGGCAGACATGACAAAACCGTCGATTGCTGAAATCTTGTCGTTCAGATCCCAAGCGGTATCCAGTGTGATGTTGGATACCATGATTCTTGCGGTGCCCGGTGTTACATAGTTGGCATTCATTGCTTCCAGACCTTGCCGGATCTCGGTATCTTCGGAAAGATAAGCGGTGACATCGTTCTCAATTTCCACCCATCCCATGGAAAATACGCAGAATATCAGCGCGAATATGTACAGCAGAAAAAACAGTGTTCGCTTATCGACGATAAACGAAGCAAGCTTTTCAAACCTGTTGTTCTTTGATACCTTATTTGCCATAGGGCCTCCTTAATTCTGCTCCAGGAAAATATACTACCATTATACACTACTGTTTATTATAATGAATGGCTTTTCTGTAAACAAGTAAAAAGATATTAAAATCCGGATAAAATTAATGTGATTGAATTTTTGCTTGTGTTTTAGCGGATATAAAATTTGCACCCGCATGGGAGATCCTCCCTGCGGGCAGAAGACTATCAAAAAAGCCATTGCGATAAGTAGTGCACACCGGCGTGGCGATCCGCGTCCTTAAAGCCTCTCCAGCTGGGAGAGGTGGCAGCCCAAAGGGCTGACGGAGAGGGCGAACGGATTCCCACGGCCCGAACGGGCCTCGGAATAACACGGAGCCTTGAGAGACTATGGTTCACGCAAACTGTCGCCCTTGCCTCTGCCTTGCTCCGGAAACCATGGACTATATATATTGAGATATGATAGAAGCAAACTTCCCGTCGTCAAACCAATAACACCCGCGCCAAACACGACCATCTTCTGTTATGTGTCTGTAACTCCACTCTCCAATTAGCTCAACAGCACCACTACTGTAAGTAATTCGGATAACATATGAACCTAACTCGAACACAGCGCCCTCAAGGACATAATTTCCACCTGCTTTAAGAATTTGATTTACTATGTTCTGGTGTGCTTCCTTGTCTAACATACTGACAGATTCCATTATTAAGTTATTATCATCAGTTCCATCAATTACTTCGACTATCTCGATCATCTCAATTTGGTCAATTGATTGATAGAAGGAATAGTCTGCTCCTTGTGTTGGAAAAAAGCATCCAGAAAGGAGACTGCAACACAAGATAATCGATACTACAAGCATTTTCCTCATATTGAAACTCCTCCGTTTTTATGAACCAATAAATGTCCATAGCCAATATACAAATCCAACAGGATCTTCCCAACGGGACAAGGGGACGGTTCTCTTGTCCCTTCTATGTCCTCTGTGATGGTTAGTCTGGCTTACTGCTTTGCGTAGACAATAACACATAATTGAGTACCATTCCGTGTGTTTTCAGTTGTCAAAGCAATCATCCATTTGAAATCACAACTTACAAGGTATGTAGGCTCCAGCCTTACCAAGTCCCAAAAGAAATCCTTGCCATTATGTATTAATTCTGTAGATTTTACTCTGATAAATTCCGGTTCCAAGCCATTTTGAATTGCAGGAAGAATCTCGGGCAAGACAAAAAAATCTTCATGCAGCAAAAGATACGCTAAGATATCTTGCGTTTCAATATCGTGTGCGTCTTCTCGCCTGATTGCCTCCCATAGCATGCCAGCGTGGCATAGTTCAACCAAGGCGGATGGAGTCGAGCCATTAAAAAAAGTATTGATAATATTTGCAATTAGTTCGGTTCCCTCCATAATGCAATTTCAATCCTTTCAAAATAATAACTTGAGGGCCACGGGGACGGTTATATTGCCTCTTATGTGCCCTCCGTGATGGTTAGTCTGTCTTCTGCAATTGGATTTCCCAGCGTTCAATATTAACCGTCCAGGCGAAATCTTGAATTTCATTTAAATCTCGACACAACAACTGCCTTGCTGATGTGAGTGCGGCAAACTTATGTTCTTTTGTAGCATTATTTAATCCAAACAATACCGAAGTACATGTGGCAGCAATATCATAATCCGGATGATCCAGAAAAGCAGTAAACAAATCCATTTTGTCGGGATAATTGTCACAAATATAATTCGCCCTTTCAATGATCCGGTCCATTGCAGCATTATAACGGCGCACAGAATTTTTGTCAGCATAGTCAACAGTTCTGCGTTTATCAATATCTTTTAATATGCGTGTAATACATTCTTCTGCGCTAAGCTGTTTCATATTTACTACTCCCATATAAATTAGATGCATTATTGATAAAAGGGGACACGGGGGCGGTTCTCTTGCCTCTTCTGTGCCCTCTGTGATGGTTAGTCTGGCTTCTTAAACCACTGGGAAAAATCAGTATACATCGGCTCTTCTTCCCAGTATATCCGATATGCAGTGGCCTTATTTTAGATGTTATACTACAATATTACCAAATGAAACCCTGAACATCAAGAAAAAAATTCGACGGTTTGTTTAAAGAAATTGTAAATTCATGAAAGACCCTAAAGAAATTGCGCATGCCGGACGAAGGGGCATGTATCGCAGAAATCGCGGTGATTGACAAAACGCCGATTTTTTAGTAAAATAACGGAAATTGTCTGCAAGGAGGGATCCAAATGCCCATTCAGATTCCCAATGATCTGCCTGCCACCGCGGTGCTGCAGCAGGAGAATATTTTTGTCATGACAGAGACACGGGCAGTGAGTCAGCGGATCCGTCCCCTGGAGATCGTGGTGCTGAATCTGATGCCCACCAAGATCGCAACGGAGACTCAGCTTTCCCGTCTGCTGGGCAATACACCGCTGCAGGTCCATCTGGAGCTGATGCACACTACTTCTCATAAATCAAAGAATGTGTCTCAGGAGCATCTTCTGACCTTTTACAAGAGCTTTGAGGAGCTGAAACACCGGAAATTTGACGGTATGATCATCACCGGCGCACCGGTGGAGAATATGCCTTTTGAAGGGGTGGATTACTGGCCGGAGCTGTGTGAGATCATGGAGTGGAGTAAAACCAACGTTCATTCTACCTTCCACATCTGCTGGGGCGCGCAAGCGGGCCTTTACTACCATTACGGTATCAATAAGTACCCTCTGGGGCAAAAGCTGTTCGGAGTCTATCCTCATACCGCTGATTACAAGCGTTCCATTCTGCTCCGGGGCTTTGATGATATTTTCTGGGTGCCTCATTCCCGTCATACCACCGTTCTTAGGGAAGATATTGAAGCGGTTCCCGAGCTGCGTGTGATCGCGTCTTCCAAGGAGGCCGGTGTCTATGCCGCCATGACCAGAGAGGGAAGACAGATCTTTGTCACCGGTCACTCCGAATACGATCCGGAGACACTCTACAAGGAATACAAGCGGGATAAGGATCTGGGATTGGATATCGCAGTGCCCGAAAATTACTTCCCCAATGACGATCCTACACAGCCGCCGCTGGTCCGTTGGCGGGGCCATGCCCACTTGTTGTTCTCCAACTGGCTCAATTATTTTGTGTATCAGACCACGCCATACGATATCATGACCATCGGCAGCGGGGAAGACACAATATAAGCGATTTTAAACGGAAAAACCTTGAAAAAATCCAAATAAAATCGAAAATAATGTTTGACAAACGGAAAGATGTCCTATATAATATCTAAGCATGATTGCGAGAGGGGGATACTATGCTTCTGGATCTATCGAAGATTATCGACACTCCGGGCGCATCGGTTCCTTTTTCGACCAGTGTGGATCTGAGTGATCTTCTTTACGGCACCTGTTACCCGGTGGATGAGCCGGTTCTGGCTTCCGGTACGGTACGCAATACCGCCGGTGTGCTGGTGATGACAGGCGAGCTTCACACCACCATTCACGGTGTGTGCGACCGCTGTGCCAGCGACTTTACAGCAGATGTGGACTATCCCATCGATGTGGTTCTGGTGACAGAGCTGAGCAATGAAGAAAACGAAGACGAATGGGTATTCCCTCTGGAGGGAGACAGCGCCGATTTGGAAGACATCGTTCGTACGGTATTTGTGCTGAACTTTGGTTCCAAGCTGCTGTGCAAGAGCGATTGTAAAGGTATGTGCTGCCGCTGCGGCAAGAACCTGAACGAAGGCCCTTGCAGTTGCCAGAAGGAGCTCGATCCCCGTTTTGCTGCTTTACGGCAGCTTCTCGATAAGTAATCTCAAGAATGTATGCTGTGAAAGCAGATTGACCAAGGAGGTGTCATCCATGGCTGTTCCTAAGTGTAAAGTGTCCAAGGCCCGCCGCGATAAGCGCCGTGGCTCCAACTGGAAGCTGGCTGCTCCCAGCGTGGCGGTTTGCTCCAAGTGCGGTGAGCCCGTCATGCCCCATAGAGCCTGCAAGGCTTGCGGCAACTACAATGGCCGTCAGGTTCTGGCTGCCAAGGCTGACTAAGGCAGGAAAAGCGAAAGCGCAGAGGAAGGTTGGACCCAACCTTCCTCTTTTTCCGTGTTTAAGCAGTAAAACCATTGATTTCGACATGGTTTTATGGCATAATATAATGTAACTGTTTCTAAAGATAAGGAAGTGATGTTCATGGCAAAGCCTTTGGTTGCGATCGTTGGCCGACCCAATGTAGGCAAATCCATGCTGTTCAATAAGCTGACCGGTCACCGGACTTCCATTGTTGAGGATACTCCCGGTGTCACCCGTGACCGTATTTACGGTGATTGCGAGTGGTGCAACCGGCAGTTTTCTCTGGTAGATACCGGCGGTATTGAGCCCAACACAGAAAACGATATGCTGAAGTTCATGCGCCGCCAGGCGGAAATTGGCATTGAGCTGGCCGATTGCATCATCATGGTGGTGGATGTGAAGACCGGCATGACCGCGGCTGATCAGGATGTGGCCGCTATGCTGCGTAAGAGCAAGAAGCCGGTGGCTCTGGCTGTTAACAAGTGCGACAGCGTTGGCCCCACCAATCCCGATGTGTATGAATTCTACGGCCTTGGCATTGGCGACCTGTTTGAGGTTTCCGCTATCCACGGCCACGGCACAGGCGATTTGCTGGATTGGTGTCTGGAGCAGTTCCCGGATGAAGAGGAGCTGGAGGATGAGGACGAGGTTATTAAGGTTGCCATTGTAGGCAAACCCAATGTGGGCAAGTCCAGCCTCCTGATCCGGATTCTGGGTGAGGAGCGTGTCACCGTTTCCAACACCGCCGGCACCACCCGGGATGCTATCGACAGCTATTTTGAAAACGAGACAGGTAAATACTGCTTCATTGACACTGCCGGTATGCGCCGTAAGAGCAAGGTGGATGATGCCATCGAAAAGTTTTCCAACATGCGCACCATCAATGCTATCGAACGTGCGGATGTATGTCTGATTTTAATCGATGCCAATGACGGCGTCACTGAGCAGGATACTAAAATCGCGGGCCTTGTTCATGAAGCCGGTAAGGCCGCTATCATCGTTGTCAACAAGTGGGACGCGGTGGAAGATAAGCAGACCAACACCATGCGCGATAAGGAGCGGGATGTTCGGGAGGGTCTGAGCTACATGACCTATGCCCCTGTTGTGTTCTTGTCCGCACTGACCGGTCAGCGGGTGGACAGACTCTACCAGGTGATCCAGGATGTGAACAAGCAGAACACCAGCCGTATCACCACCGGCGCGTTGAACAGCATTCTGGCGGAAGCCACCGCCCGTGTGCAGCCGCCTACGGATAAGGGTCGCCGCCTGAAGATCTACTACATGACCCAGGCCAGCACCAAGCCGCCCCACTTTGTCATCTTCTGTAACGATGCCCGCCTGTTCCATTTCTCCTATCAGCGGTATCTGGAAAATCAGATCCGTGAGGTTTTTGGTCTGGAGGGAACCCCTGTGCGGATCACCATCCGACAGAAGGGCGACAAGGAGGAGTAATATGGTCTATTCCATGGTCATTGGTATTTTGGTCAGCTACCTGCTGGGCAATCTGAATGGTGCTGTTTGCATTTCCGCGCTGATGCACGATGATGTGCGCAGCCATGGCAGCGGTAACGCAGGCCTTACCAACTTTATCCGCAACTACGGTGCCGGACAGGCGCTGTATGTGATTTTGATCGACGCTGGCAAGGCAGTGCTTGCCTGTCTTGTGATGGGTCTGCTGCTGAAACCCTACGGTATGGAGTTGGAAGGCAAAGCTATCGGCGGTACCGCTGTGATGCTGGGACATATCTTTCCTGCGCTTCTGGGCTTTAAAGGCGGTAAGGGCATCCTCAGCGGTTTGTTCGTAGGCTTGATCGTAGACTGGCGCATCGGCCTGGCGATCCTGGCGGTATTTTTGGTCGCATATCTGCTGACCCAGTATGTGTCTTTGGGTTCTGTGCTCGGAGCGCTTACCTTCGCGGCTGGCTTTGCGGTGCTGCATCATGATAATTTGCTTGTTATGATTTGCGGTATTTTCATGGGTGCGCTTTCTGTGTTTATGCACAGAGCCAACATCTCCCGTTTGCTGAAAGGGAAGGAGAGCAAAACAAATCTCTTCGGAAAGGGAAAAAGAAAATGAAGGCAGCTGTGATCGGAAGCGGCGCTTGGGGAACGGCTTTGGCGATTCGCTTGTGTAAGAATGGACATGATGTTGTCCTTTGGAGCCATGATCCCCGGAAAGCGGAGCAGATGTGCCAGACACAGTGCAACCCCAGATTGCCCAATATCATTCTGCCTGAGACTGTCTCTCATACGGCAGACAATGCATGCGTCAGTGGTTGCAAGCTGGTTGTAGTTGCCTGTCCTTCTTTTTCGATGCGTGCTGTGTGCCGTGGCATTGCGCCGTATCTGGATGATGATGTGGTACTGGCTTGCGCGGCAAAGGGAATTGAAGACGGAACTTTGCTGCGAATGAGTCAAGTGGTACATCAAGAGACCGGAAGACAGGTAGTAGTCCTGACAGGTCCCAGCCATGCTGAAGAGGTAGCCAGAGAGATTCCTACCGGATGTCTGTCCGCCTGCGAAAACAAAGCTTTGGCAGAATTTGTTCAGGATGCGTTTATGTCGGAAAACTTTCGTATCTATACCAGTCCGGATCCCGTTGGCGCAGAGATTGGCGGCGCACTGAAAAATGTGGTTGCATTGTGCGCAGGTGTTACCGATGGTCTGGGCTATGGGGATAATACCAAAGCTATGCTGATGACTCGGGGTCTTACAGAGATCGCTCGGCTGGGTGTTTCTCTGGGCGCCAGCAAGGATACATTTGCAGGTCTGGCGGGTGTTGGTGATCTGATCGTGACCTGTACTTCCATGCATTCCCGCAACCGCAGAGCCGGTATTTTGATTGGCCAGGGGAGGACACCGCTGGAAGCCATGGCGGAAGTTGGCGCAGTGGTGGAAGGTTATTATGCCGCCAAATCCGCATGGGCCTTATGCCAAAAGCAGTGTGTCGAAATGCCGATCCTGCACGCTGCCTATGCAGTTCTGTATGAGAACGAAAATGCTGCACAGGTCGTCAAAACCCTGTTGCACCGCTCAAAAAAAGCGGAATCCGAGGATGCTGGCTGGATCTGAAATAAGGAGAGGCAGTTCGGTATGAACTGCCTCTTTTGATATGGTGCCAAACAAAAAACGCCACCGAACCGGTGGCGTCATTGGATGCTGGGGAAATCAGACGGCCCGCTCCACCTTGTTGGAACGGAGGCATCTGGTACAGGCGTACACATGGCACGGAGTCCCGTTGACGACGGCCTTGACACGCTTTACATTGGGCTTCCAAGCACGATTGGAACGTCTGTGGGAGTGGGATACCTTAATACCGAAAGTCACGCCCTTGCCACAATAATCACACTTTGCCATTCTACTGCACCTCCTATCCGCAGATAAATCACTAAACAGCGCCTTCACAGGCGCTTAGATATGATAGCAGAGTTTGCAAAAAAATGCAAGCACTTTTTTGCAAAATTTTCGACTTTTTTTAAATTTGAGTTGATATTGATGGGTCTTACCGTTATAATATCAACATCAGAATGAATTTGGGGTGTCAAATCATGACAGACAACTATTATATTCCCCTGAAAGTGCTGGTGGAAGCTTTCCATCTGGAGGTGGCTTTCACGGCTACAGACTTTGATAAGGTGCAGTTGACCGTTGCGGATGTCACCAGACCCGGCCTGCAGCTCGCAGGATATATGGATCACTTTGAGCCTATGCGATTGCAGGTCATGGGCAATGCTGAGACCAGCTATCTGGAAAAGCTCAGCCATAGCCAGCGGCATCTGACTCTGGACAAGCTCTTTTCCTATAAGTTCCCGGCATTACTCATTGCCCGGAATATTGCCCCCATTCCGGAATGCGTGGAAATGGCGAAAAAGCATAACGTAACACTGCTGCTGAGCAAGGAGCCGACGTCTACCATCGTATCTTCCATCATTTCCTACCTCAATGCCCAGATGGCACCCCGCATTACCCGCCACGGCGTACTGATGGAGGTCTACGGCGAGGGCTTGCTGCTGGTAGGTGAGAGCGGTATCGGCAAAAGTGAGGCCGCTGTGGAGCTTCTGAAGCGTGGTCACCGCCTGATTGCCGACGACGCGGTGGAGATTCGTAAAATATCCGGTTCCCAGCTGATCGGCACTTCTCCGGAGCTGATCCGCAACTACATTGAGCTGCGCGGCATTGGCATCGTGAATGTGGCGAAGCTGTTTGGCGTGGGTGCCGTTAAAATGGAAAACGAAGTGAATCTCGTGGTAAATATCGTTCATTGGAATAACCACGAGAACTATGACCGTCTGGGTCTTGAGGAGCAGTACAAGGAGATCCTTGGCGTGCAGGTTCCTATGATCACCATTCCCATCACACCCGGCCGTAATCTGGCTGTGATTTTGGAGGTTGCCGCTATGAATAACCGTCAGCGAAAGATGGGTTACAATGCCGCTCTGGAGTTTACACAGCAGATCGACAAACATTTTGCCCAGGAGAGCCTGTAATGAAGGAAATACAAATCGGCCCCAATGACGCGGGTCAGCGCCTTGACCGGTTCCTTGCCAAGGCAGTGCCGCTGCTCCCGGCTTCGCTGGCGCAGAAGTACATCCGTATCAAGCGAATCAAGCTCAACGGCGGCAGGGCAGAACGGGATTCCCGGCTCCAAGCCGGAGATGTGCTGCAGCTTTACATCAATGATGAGTTCTTTGACAAGCCAAGAGAGGACAATGCCTTTTTGACGGTGGCAACACCGAAGCTGAATATCGTTTACGAAGATGATCACATCCTTCTGGTGGATAAACGTCCTGGTCTTGCGGTGCATCCCCATGACGGTGCTGAGTACGGCAGAACGCTGATCGACCATATCCAGGCCTATCTTTACCAGAAGCGGGAGTGGCGGCCCAGAGAAGAAAACAGCTTCACCCCGGCACTTTGTAACCGCATTGACCGCAATACCGGCGGTATCGTCATTGCTGCCAAGACGGCGGAAGCACTGCGGGTCATGAACCAGAAGATCAAGGACAGGGAACTGGATAAGCGGTATCTGGCCATTGTAGAAGGAACACCCAGACCCAAAGAGGGAAGCCTGAAAGGCTATCTTTTCAAGGATGCCAAGAAAAACCGGGTCTTCGTCACAGATACACCTCAATCCGGTGCTAAAAGCTGCCAGACCAACTACAAGGTGCTGGTAAGTAATAAGGAGCTGTCACTGGTAGAATGTGAACTGATCACAGGCCGTACCCACCAGATCCGCGCCCAGTTTGCCCATGCGGGACATCCGCTTTTGGGTGACGGTAAGTACGGCAAGCTGGATAAGCGCTATGACCGGAATTACCAGGCGCTGTATTCTTACAAGCTGACCTTTGATTTCACTACCGATGCCGGTGCTTTGGAATACCTGAACGGAAAGAGCTTCCGGGTGGAAACCGTAGAATTTGTGCAGGAGTATTTTCCAAATTATAAATATTGAATGACATGCCTCCGGCTGCGTTAAGCAAGTCAAAACCTCCGGCTAAGTGAAGTTGTAAGATAAAGGTAGACACATGGAAAACCACCATGTTGTCTACCTTTTCTTTATGCTAAAATACAGTTGGAGGTGGTAATATTGAAGAAGGGTCAGACCAGGCGCGTATGGACACCGGAGCAGAAAGCAGAGA
>JAZURG010000057.1:0-7798 GCA_045606145.1 Faecousia sp. | reverse complement strand
TAATCGTTACTTCCCTAACCCGCTCGGTATCGTTCTTGCGGCAATTTTCGATAGAATTCGTAGGGCGGGGCCTTGGTCCCGCCGCCAAAAGTGCAGTATTTCGGCGGGAGCAAGCCCCCGCCCTACAATATCCATCGTAAGTTAAACGATCATTTAGCACATTATCTATCGATACGCTTTGTAGGGGCGCTCTGTGAGCGCCCGCGGGCGATCGAAGATCGCCCCTACAAGATCGTCGCCAACGGCGACACCTGTTGCGGTGCCCGACATCTGCCTTCGGCGGCGAAGCGCCTTGGCATCTGTCGACCGCTGCCACTCGCTCAGGTCGCTCTCCCTGCCACCGGCAGCGCTCCCATCGCTCCCCTTAATTTTCAACTTTCAACTTTCAATTTTCAATTAAGCAGCATTGCTGCTGCGCTAAACGATCATTTACAGCAATAGCGGTTGAGAGGAAAACCGCCCGGAGGATTCCTCCGGGCGGTTCGTATCAATTTGGTTTTACTTCTTGATCTGGTTCAAAGCCTGGTTGATCTCCAGCTTGGTCTTCAAAGACACAGCGTCGCCGGCCATCTTCAGGGCATCGGAAAGACGCATCATTCGCATGAAGCCCATCATTTCCTCGCTCATCTGGCCCATGCTGGACATCATAGCGCTGCCTGCGCCACCGCCGCCGGCCATAGCCTGCATCATCTTGCCCAGCAGAGCGGAAGCTTCGGGATGTGCCATCATATCGCCCATCTTGTCCTTGATGGAGAAGTAGCCCTTGGGGTACTTGAAGGCCTTCTTCAGTGCCACCATCTCGGGATCGTCAAACCAGTTGGCGCCCTCGTTGCCCTCGGGCAGATCGTAGGAATAGTCATGCTCCGCAACACCGTTCAAGGTAATGGTATTGGCCTTCACATCACCGGCATAGGCAGTGATCACATTCTCGCCGTCCACCACAACACCTTCAAAGACGATCATGTGGTCTTCAGACTTCTTGGTAGCAACGTCCTTGCCGTTGACAACCAGAGTGACCTCGTCGCAGTTGGTGTAAACGATCACATTACGCTCAGCCTCGGGTCCGCGGTTGACGAAGCGGCCGCCGGACACGAATACCATGGGTTCGGGATTCCACCATGCCTTATAAACATAGAAAGCATCCTTTTTCTCCTTGCGGTCATAAGTCACCAGACCCTTGTTGTTCCGGCCCTGAACACCACCCTCATTACGGGCATCAGCGGCAAAGTCGAAGCAGTTCCACTGGTGGGTAGCCCACAGGTAAGGCCGTGCGGCAAAGGTCTTCAGCATTTCCTGATGGTAGTGGTTTGCATATTCTTCAGTATAGTCATGGTTTTCCGGCTCAGCGGTATGCCAGGAGAGGATATTCTCCGCACCGTACTCGGAAACGCCCAGGCACTTGTCGGGGTGCATAGCATGGAACTTATCCAGCCAGGGACCGTTGTCCTCCACATCGCCGCCGTACCAACCGAAGTAGTGGTTATAGGAGACCACAACGGTGATGAAGTTGTGCTCGGAATCCATGGGAGTCATGCTTACCTGTGCCATGGTGGTCAGGCGGCTGGGGTCCATGGACTTGGCCAGCTCGTGCAGATCCCGCAGGTTCTGGCGCAGGTCTTCCCGGTCAGCGCCGATGAGGATCTCGTTGGAGATACCCCAGAAGCAAATGGCGGGGTGGTTGTAGTTCTGGGCAACCAGCTCGGTCATCTGGGAAATGGTGTTGTTGTAAGCCTCTTCCGAGGGATTGAACTGGGAAATAAAGGGAATCTCTGCCCACAGCACAAAGCCGGTCTTGTCGCACAGGTCATAGAAGTACTGATCGTGCTGATAGTGGGCCAGACGAATAGTGTTGGCGCCCAGTTCCTTGATGATAGCCACATCTTCTGCATGGTCGGCCTTAGAGATGGCCCAGCCCTTATTAAGACGGTCCTGGTGGCGGGCAACACCACGCAGAGGCACGTTCTTGCCGTTGAGCCAGAAGCCGGTGTTGGGACATACATGGAAAGAGCGGTAGCCGTAAGTGACAACCACGGTATCCTTCACTTCGCCGTCGCAGAGAATGGAGGCTTCGCAGGTATAGCAGTAAGGATCGGCAAGGCCGTTCCACAGGTGGGGATCCTTCACATCGATGAGCACATGGGTATGGGCCAGCGCATCAGTCTCGGCAGTGCCAGCCACATTGCCATCAGCGTCCTTCAGTTCCACCTTTACGGTGCAGCCCTCTGCGTTCACGGGGAACAGATCCACACGGGTCTTTCCCACGTTATGGGGCGTTACAAAGACACCGTTGGTGCCGTCCAGCAGCAGATCGAAGTGTGCATCCTCTACCTCGATGAAATTCACATCCCGGTACAATCCGCCATAGAAGGTGAAGTCAGCGTTCTGGGGGTAGATATCGGAAACCGCATTGGATACCACAACGGTCAGCACATTGCCTTCTTCCTTCAGAGCAGGCAGCTCATAACGGAAGGTAGAGAACCTGCCCTTGTGGGTGCCCAGCTTTCGGCCATTGCAGTAAACGGTAGCCACATGGTTGGCGCCCTGGAATTCAATATACTGCTTCATGCCCTTGGTGGGGTTGGGCAGTTCGATGGTGTAGGTGCCGATGCCGCGCCAGTAGTCAGCACCGCCGTCCTGTCCGTCCAGAGCGTTCCAGGTATGGGGCAGCGCTACGGCTGCGGCAGTTTCACCCTGCTTGGCAAACAGGGCCTTTGTCAAAAGTGTTGTCACGCGCATATATGATAAATCTCCTTTCAAAATAGGCAAATACAGTTCAGCCTTATCTAATGTAGAATTATAACATTTTCCGGCAAACCGGTCAATCTGCCAAAAGGGGCAATTCGCGACATTTGTGACACTTGTTTTGTAAAATTTCTGTTGCCTTTTTTAGGCAAATCGCACAATTAAGGTACAAAACAAAACATTTCAAGAGATAACCCCCCGATTATACCACACAATGCCTTATTCTTCGGAACAGCAAAAGCGGCATTCCCGAAGAAATACCGCCTTTGCACATATGGAGAAATATAAGGAAAAATCAGTGTTTGGATTGGCAGCTACCGCAGCTGCCGGTGCAGCCGGCGCAGTTGCCGGAGCAGCTTCCGCCGTCTGGGCAGCCGATGCATTTTTGACCTTTCTTCTTGGCGCGGATAATATACCACACAGCGCCGCCCAGAATGGCAGCCAGGACCACGGTCAGGATCACATTTTCCATAGGCATACCTTATTTCCTGCCGCTGAGGGCATATTCCGCCTTCAAAGCTTTCTCAGAATGGACGCACAGCCATACCAGAACTGCAGCAAAGGCTGCCACAAAGATCAGTCCGCCCAGGAAGCCTGCTCCCAGAGAGCCGGTGGTGATCAAGGTACCGATCTGGTAAACCAGGAAACCGACGGAGAATCCGGTGCAAAGCTGCAGGGCAATGCCGCCCCAGAACCACTTACGGCTCTTGATTTCCGCGTTCATGGCGCCCAGTGCCGCAAAGCAGGGGGGTGTAAAGAGGTTGAACATCAAATAGGCCAGCGCAGCGACCTTGGTAATGCCAAAGACTGCTGCGATCTCTGTGCCGGCACCCTCCGCCATTTCTAATGCTTCCGTATCGATCAGGTTGGAAATGCCGTAGCATACAGCCAGTGTGCCCACAACATTTTCCTTGGCGATGAAACCGGTAACGGCAGCGGCAGCCAGTTCCCACGCCTTGATGCCGATCACAGGCACCAGCAGCACCGCAATGGGGCCTGCGATGGATGCCAGAATAGAGGTGCTTTCCGCGCCCTCCTCCACCAGCTGGAAGTGCCAGTCAAAGGACTGCATAATATAGACAATCGCGTTGCACAGCAGGATGATGGTACCTGCCTTGACAATATAGGCCCAGCCACGGCTCAGCATGGACAGAGCAGCCCGCTTCAAAGAGGGCAGTTTATACTCCGGCAGTTCCATAATAAAGAAGGATTTGCGATTCTTGTGACCTGCGATCTTATTTACCAGCAGGGCACCCAGCAGGATCAAAACAATACCTGCAAAGTACATCAGTGTGCCCACCCAGGAAGCATCTCCGAAAAACGCGCCGGCAAACAGTGCGATGACAGGCAGCTTGGCACCGCAGGGCATAAAGGGTGCCAGCATAGCGGTTGCGTTCCGCTCCCGCTCGTTACGGATGGTACGGGCAGCCATAACACCGGGAATTGCGCAGCCGGTGCCGATGACAAAGGGAATCACGGACTTACCGGAGAGGCCCACCTTCTTGAAGATGGGGTCCAGAACCACAGTAGCCCGGGCCATGTAGCCGCAGTCCTCCAACAGGGCGATGAGGAAGTACATGACCATGACCAGGGGCAGGAAGCCAACCACAGCGCTGACACCGCCGATGATGCCTTCGGTCAGCAAGGCGACCAGGAAATCATTGCCGCCTTCCAGCAATCCGGCCACCCACTCCTTAAAAGCGTCGATCAAGGTTACCAGACCAGGAATGGTAAAGCCGTTGGCAAATTCATAACCCTCGGCGATCCAAACGCCCAGCCATGCCTGGCTGATCTGGAACACCAAAAACATCACAACCGCGAAAATCGGCAGACCGGCCAGAGGATGCGTCAGCACCGCATCGATCTGATCCTGATAATTTTTATCCTTGGTCAGGATCTTTCTGCGTTCCACCTTCGCAACGATCTTATTGACAAACTCAAAGCGCTTGCGGTCAGCAGCTTCTACAGCCTTCTTGTCGGACAGGTCCACATACCCTTGATCGTAGGGTGCCCTCTGGGACAGGCCCCGGAGCGCAACAGCGGCCTTGACCACCTCCGCCAAGCCCTCAGAGCTGGTAGATACGGTTTCTATCACAGGACAGCCAAGCTTTTCCGCCAGGAGCTTCTCATCGATCTGGGTCTTCTTCTTTTCATTGATATCCGCCTTATTCAGCGCAACCACCACGGGAACGCCCAGTTCCAGCAACTGGGTGGTAAAGAACAGGCTGCGGCTTAGGTTGGTGGCATCCACGATATTGATGATCACATCGGGATTCTCGTTTTTTACGAACAAACTTGTGATGCTCTCTTCGGAAGTAAACGGCGACATAGAATAAGCACCCGGCAGGTCTACCGCGATCAGCTCCTGGTCACCGGCATACTGCTTTTTGATTGGGGCCTCCTTCTTATCAACGGTAACGCCCGCCCAGTTACCTACCTTCTCGTTGCGTCCGGTTAATGCGTTGTACATAGTGGTCTTACCACTGTTGGGGTTACCCGCAAATGCAATTCGCATTTATTTTCCTCCTCTTTTTTGAGAATTTGGATATGGTGTCCAGTAGTTAGCTTTTGCTAACTGCTGTTTAAAGACAAGCAGCGGGCAAATGCTCCGCTGTGTCAGAATTACACAATAATAGCTTCCGCCAATTGGTCATCGATATTATATCTGCCGTCCTTGATAGAAACAGTACAGCCACCTCTGCGGCGGGAAATCACGGTGATGGGCTCCCCGCTGTAGCAACCGAGGGAAAACAGGAACGCATCCAATTCCGGATCGTCGGTTTCGATCCGCTGAATGATGTATTCTTTTCCCTCTTGCGCATTCAATAAATTCATTTTCATCACCCGACGATTCTCCTCGATTAAACATTAGCACTGGCTAACCTTTATTGAAACCTTAGTTAGCGTTCACTAACTACTTACATAGAATAGCACTTCTAGAAACATTTGTCAACAGTTTTTCAATCCATACCGGTACTTTTCTTTGGGAACAAAGAACGGCGCACTGCCCATATCAGGCAGTGCGCCAAATTTCCAATTAAATGGGGATCTCCGGCAGATCGTTCTCACCCAAATCGTCGCCAACAGTTTCCGTTGTTGTTTCTTTGGGTTCTGTCTGCGCAGGTTTTGTAGTCTCCGCAGGTTTCTCAGGATCAGAAGGCTTTGCAGTCTCCGCCGGTTCTGTACCCTCGTCTTCCGTTTCCACGGGTACTTCAGGCGCTGTTTCTGCTTTCCCAGCCTCCGTAGTCGTCTGAACAGCGTCGGGTTGAGCAGTAGCTTGCGCAGAGGAATCCGTTGTACTTTCTCCCGGCTGAGGGTTATTCTCTGTTGCCTGTCGGTAGGCAATATAGACAAACTCACCGATCAGCGCCGCAACCAGAATAACAGCCAACACAATCAATATGTTTCTTTTCATCGTTCACCTTTTTAAGACGCAAACCGAAGATGTTGGTTCTTTAAGATTCTTTTATGGATTCAGTGCAATCGTTTGTTCAGGCAGATCATTAGAATTTGTAATAACATCTGCAACTTCAAAGTTCTGGATTTCCATTTCAGGCTGTTCGTAGGTCTTCTTCATTTGATATTACCTCTTTCCATAGATTATTGGATCAAGCCAGATATAATACCTGTACTAAATATAAGAACATTATATATAATATCATTGTAAAAAGCAAGTTCTTTTCACCCAAAAAATAAATATTTATTCATTGTGGCAGCTATGATTTCCGCAGCCATGATCGCCGCAGCTATGACCTTCCCCACCATGATGCTCACAGCGAACGCAGGGATTATATACCAGCTCTCCTGCCAGCAGCGCTTCCACCGCGTCATCCGCCTCACCGCTGACACCGCCAAAGAGCCGGATACCGGCATCCGCCAGTGCCATCTGCGCACCGCCGCCAATACCGCCGCAGATCAGCACATCCACTTTATTTTCCGTCAGAAAGCCCGCCAGCGCGCCATGGCCGCTGCCGTCAGTCTCCACGATCCGGGCAGCAAACACCGTGCCGTCCTCCACCTCGTAAAGCTTGAATGCCTGGGTATGTCCAAAATGCTGAAAAATCTGTCCATCAGCATAGGTAACTGCAATGATCATCTGTTTTTCTCCGTTTCTTTTTTAGTCCTTAACAGTATAGCACGCTGCGTCAAGAATTTCCACAATAAATTTGACAGGGTTGACCCTTTATGATATGCTTTTTTTAAATATCAAAACATTTGGAGGAAACCGTTATGACAGAACGGCAATTGCAGCAAAGCGGTATGCTTTATAAGCTGGACGAAGACCTGCTTTCTGCCCACTATAATGCCATGCGCATTACCCGTCTGCTGAACCAGACTCCGGAAACAGAACCGGATAAAAAGCGGGAATTGATACAGGAACTGTTTGCCCACACAGGCAAGGATGCCTATGTGGAAGCGCCCTTCTACTGCGATTACGGCTATAACATCAGCGTTGGCGATCATTTCTTCAGCAACTACGATTGTGTCTTTCTGGATTGTGGAAAAATTACCATTGGCAACCACGTAATGCTGGGCCCCAAGGTATCCATCTACACAGCCAACCATCCCATCGACCCCACCGTCAGAAGTTTTGGCCACGATCACGGGATCCCTGTGACCATAGGAAATCATGTCTGGATCGGCGGCAACACGGTCATCTGCCCCGGTGTCACCGTTGGCGATAACACCGTCATCGGTGCGGGCAGTGTTGTTACGAAAGATATTCCTTCCAATGTGGTAGCCGCAGGCAACCCCTGCCGGGTCATCCGGCCCATTACGCAGGCGGACACAGAATACTGGAACAAGCAATTGGCTCTGTATCGCAAGCTGTGCGATAACCCACAGGTATAAAAGACACGGTGATGCCCTTTGGGTATCACCGTGTTGAGACTGTCAAAAAACTATGTCATTACCTTGCCGGTGCGCACACCGATGTGCCAATCGTTTTTCGAAAATATAAAGATTCCCGAACCCTGTTATTGCGGTGTGCCTCCCGGCGGGCTCCCTTTCTTGTTCCGGCAAGAAAGGGAGGAAAGAAGCCGGGTCAAGGGGCGCT
>JAZURG010000056.1:0-2282 GCA_045606145.1 Faecousia sp. | reverse complement strand
CTCCGTTCTGCTTTCATGGTCAGCAGCATTTCCAGAATATCTCTATCCACAAGGATAGTGCGGTAGGCATTGTTGGTTTTCAGCTTGGTCTCCTGTACTTTTCCATCCAGCCGCTGTACCTGCCGCTGGATGCGGATGGCTCCGGTCTGGGAGTCGTTATCGCTCCATTTCAGTCCGTACAGTTCGCCCCGCCGTAGACCAGTTGCCAGCTCGAAGTAAAACATTTCATAGCATCCGTGTTCTTTTGCTGCGGCGAAGAAGGTCTGCAGCTGATCCAGGGGAAGGATTTTCATTTCTTTGCGTTCTTTCTTAGGGAGTTCGCATCCAATTGCAGGATTGCACATGAGCAGCCGCTCAATGACTGCCTTTTCACAGGCAGATCGGATGATGGTATGGATGTTCCGTACCGTCTTGACCGAGAGACCTTTCGGCTGATTTTCTGACTCCGGACGCTCCACACGCCCTCTGGTAAGCAGTGCCGCATAGAGCTGCTGGAGGTATGTGGGCGTTAGTTGTTTCAGCGGGATATCTCCGATAATCGGCTTGATATGTAACCGGATCAGGATTTCGTAATTCCTCACCGTTGCGGGGCGAAGCGTAGTCACAACGTAGTTTTCATACCAGGTATCGAGCCATGCGCCTACGGTGATTTTGTCCGCCTTGGTGTAGTCCAGAACCTCTGCCTTGTTCAGTTCCTCTCTTAGTTTCTTCTTGCATTCTGCCTGTGTCCGGGCGAGAACATTTTTGGTAATCGGCTTGCCTGTGATCGGGTCATGTCCTGCTGTGAACCGCCCTTCCCAACGGCCATCCTTGCGTTTTCGGATGTTGCCCTCGCCGTTTGCTCGTTTCTTAGCCATTTACAGCACCTCCTTGGTAGCTCACAACACTACCACAGAAGGGGTGAGATAGCTATTCACCAAATCCAACAACTTTTCACCTTTTACATTGACTGCTCATATTTTTCCTCCGTCTGGTAGCTGGCTTTCTGGGTGCTTTCGATTTTGAGTCCCATGGCCTGCTTTTTTTCGTTGATTTGCTGCTTAAGTCTGTGATCAATCTGTCCCTGTAGGGCCTGCTGATGGGTTTCGTACTCATCTTGTGCATGGTAGGCCAACACTCTCCACGACTGCCAGCGCAGCAGACCAGGTATCCACAGTGTTCCGGACAAACCGGGAGATGGATTTAGTCACGATCAGGTCAATGTTCCAGGCCAGGGCATCGGTGACCATCCGGTTGAAAGCCTCCCGGAGATTGATGGATGTGCCGGTGATCCCCTCGTCTGCATAGACACCTACGAAGATTCAATCCGGCCTCTGGTGGATCAGCTTGGCGAAATAGTCCTTCTGGGCCTCCACGCTATTCAACTGCTCGTCGGAAGCGGTGGACACCCGGGCGTAGGCTGCCACACGGCGCTGCTTGCCGCCCTTGAACAAATCCGCAGCCGGGACTGCTGGCGGATGATAGATCCGCTTTACTTTCCGTTCGTCCATGGCTCGTCCACCTCCAATGAATATGTGAAAGGTTTATACTTTTTATAAAGCGCCTGCCGCGCCTTCTCCGATTCTTCCGGGGTGAGGAGGTTTTCCTCCTGCAACCGGAACAGCAGGAACTTCGCCACCGGTACCTGATCTCCGCTTCAGCTTGCTTTTCGGTCATACAATGCATCTCCTTTTTATGAAATGTACTGTATGTATTGACTCTGAAACGTACGAATGTCAAGTTCTTTCTGCCAGGGTGGCGGATTTTGTCCGTTGTGTCCTTTTTGTCCCGGCGGAACAATGCTGACCTTATCGGAATAATACAAAGTTGATTAGCGGAACAATATCATTGCATGGCATGAGAAAAGCGCCTACCGTTTCCGACAGACGCTTTGTGTGAATATAATGTCATCCCAACAGCCACTGGATCAGATTGAGGGACTTAATGCCATCGTAGGAAGAATCCAGACCGGTATCCATAGACAAAACGATTTTCTCATAATTGTCGCGGATCTTCTGCAAGGGCGCCAATTCACGGCGGCGGACCTCTTCACTGACCATGGATTCTGTCACCTGGACATACAGCTTCTCATCCGTTTTGGTGGCGATGAAGTCAACTTCGGCAGTATCCACCTTGCCGATGGCAACATCATAGCCTCGGCGGAGCAATTCAAAATAGACAACATTTTCGATTGCATGGCCGCTGTCCCGGTTGCGGAAGCCAAGCAGATAGTTCCGCAGACCCATGTCCACGATATAGAATTTACCGAGGGTTCGCAGATACTCCTTGCCCTTAATATCGAA
>JAZURG010000055.1:0-103195 GCA_045606145.1 Faecousia sp. | reverse complement strand
GGTGTTACTTTCTTGTCGCCGAACAAGAAAGTAACCAAAGAAGTCGGCATAGGGGAGGAACTGAGTTCATTGCTCCCGCATTCAAAGCCGTCCCTCCCCTATGTACCCCTCCCGCGCGCACTTACGATGGTGCGGCATAGGTCTTCTGTTGTGATTGGGTTTATGGCAGTGGGAAAGGATACAAAACCCAAGGAGATGGAAACTGAAGTGCAGTATGTTATGTACTGAACATAGGTTGTACGGTATATGCTTCCAGGTTTCGGGAACCTTTATATTTTCGAAAAACGATTGGCACACCGGTATGCGCACCGGCATGGTAATGACATAGTTTTTTGACAGTCTCAAACATCGTGAAGGGATTCCCTTCACGCTGTTTTTATAAGAATAAGGACCAACAAAATAATATGGACGGCCAGCATTAGCGGTAGTCCAATAGAAAATTTTGGATGCAGTGTCTTGTGTCGAAACAGCCGCATGCCCATCACTGCGCCCAAGCTGCCGCCCAGAGCGGCAACACCCAAAAGCGTGGCTTCCGGGATGCGCCAGGCATTTTTTCTGGCTCTTCGCTTATCTGTAAGCATAAGAAGGAAGGCAAGCGCATTGATTATCAATAGGTAGTAAATCAGTATATCCATAATAACAGCCTTTCTGGAGGGATGCGGTATGAAAAAGCTTTGCCTTACGGCGGTGCTGGTACTGATGCTGAGCGGGTGTAACGCACCGGAGAGTTTTGAAACCATATCGGATTCGTATATAGAACCGCAGCTGCCGCAGGCGCAGCAAACAAGCATGATCCTTGCGGAGGAAACGGTCCAAATCCAACAGGATACCGGAAATGAAAAGATATATCTGTGCGATGATTATTGCGTGGTGGTACAGACTTTCTCCGCTGGAGATCTGGATGCAACGATCCGCGGTATCACCGGATATCCCAGGGATAAGCTGACGGTCATGGAGCGGAAAACAGGCGGAATTGACCGGTATGAGTGCGTGTGGGTATCGGCAGGTGAGGGAGGAGACCAGGTAGGCAGAATGGTTCTTCTGGATGACGGCAATTATCACTATGCCTTGACCGTAATGGCTCCGGCAGACCAAGCCGGGGAGCTTGCTGATACATGGCAGCTTCTGGTGGATTCTTTTGCGATCGGTGAGCCGGAATCCACTAAAGGATAGCATTAAAAAATACCTTTGTCAAATGGGGGCGATTGCCCCCATTTGCTTTTTGTTTTGATATGTGGTATAA
This sequence comes from Faecousia sp., assembly GCA_045606145.1. Lineage (GTDB taxonomy): Bacteria > Bacillota > Clostridia > Oscillospirales > Oscillospiraceae > Faecousia. The sequence continues at coordinate 101,952 of JAZURG010000055.1, read as the reverse complement.
TCCGTTTCAAAGGAGAGATCAATATGCGTTATTTAGGTTGCCATCTTTCTGCCACAGGCGGTTATATGGGCATGATCAAAACAGCTTTGGATATCGGTGCCAATACGTTTTCGTTTTTTACCAGAAACCCCAGAGGCAGCAAGGCAAAGCAGGAGGATCCTGCGGATGCGGCTGCCGCTGTCAATGCTTTGAAAGAGCATAGTTTCGGCACTTTGGTTGCCCACGGGTCATATACCATGAATCTGTGTACCGCCGATCCGGAAGCACGGGCTTTTGCGGCATCGGTTCTGGAGGATGACCTGCGGCGGATGGCTGCTGTGCCCGGACAGTTTTACAACTTTCACCCCGGCAGCCATGTGGGGCAAGGCACCGAAGCGGGCATCGACTACATTGTCCAAGCCTTGAAGAATGCTCTGCGCCATGATTATCCGGTCACTGTGCTGCTGGAAACCATGGCCGGAAAGGGCAGCGAGATTGGCGGTAATTTCCGGGAGCTGCGGGACATCATCGATGCTGTGGGCAGTGAACATGTTGGAGTATGTCTGGATAGCTGCCATGTGTTTGACGGCGGGTATGATATCGTCAATGATCTGGACAGCGTGCTGGCCGAATTTGACCGCGTTATCGGCCTGGACAGGCTGCGTGCGCTGCATCTGAACGATTCCAAGAACGGTTTTGGAAGTCATAAAGACCGCCATGCCTGTATCGGTGAGGGAAATCTGGGTCTGGATACCTTCCGGAATATTATCAATCATCCTGCGTTGGCGGACAAGCCTATGATTTTGGAAACACCTAATGAGCTTCCCGGCTATGCAAGAGAGATCCGTATGCTCCGGGAGATGGAATCATAACAAATTCTTAATTTGACAGAAGCAAAGACTGTGTGTATCTTTTAATAAAAGGGGGTGACAGTATGGATCGGTTTATCGAAATGATCGTCAGCGCAAGAGACACCTATTTATATGTATACATTGGAATCATGCGGTATTTGGCCCCTATACTGGCCTTCATACTGTTGCTGCGGTGCGCAAAACCTTTACTGACATTCCGGAGGGAGCCTGAGATCTGGGCATGGCTATGCCTGGAAGATGGAAAAAAACTGCCCATTACCCATTGGGAAAATGTCATCGGCAGAAGTAAAAAAAGCGATATCGTCATTGATTTTCCCACTGTTTCCCGCAACCATGCGGTTCTGACCCGCTATGATGACGGCAGTTGGTCCATTGCGGATGTCCATTCCAAGAGTGGTGTCCGGCTCAACGGAAGAAACGTAGATATTGCAGAGGTCACACCGGAAGATACGATCGAGATCGGCGGTATTCCCATGACGCTGCAGCCTATTTCACACCGTCAGGAGCTGCGCCTTGCCCAGCTTCGAACCAAGGCATCCGGTGTTGTGGGCAACCTGTTCAATGTGCTGTTGCTTTCTGTACTTCAATGCCTTTTGTGCCTTGGCTATCTGCTGGGCAGCGATGCCGAATTTGCCCGACAGATTATTCTGGGTTTTGCGGGAATTATGGCCTGCCAGTGGACCTTGCTGGTCTTCTATATTTGTATTCGAAGATCGGCATTTGAACTGGAGACCATTGCGTTTTTCCTTTGCACCATGGGTATGGTGGCCATTGCGGCTGTGAAACCGGGAGAGACCGGGAAGCAGCTGATCTCATTGCTGCTTGGCATCGGCGTGTTCCTGCTTGTTGGCTGGTCACTGCGGGATCTGGAACGGGCAAAGAAATTCCGTTATCTTGCGGCTGTTGCCGGTATCGGTTTTCTGGTGATCACCCTGGTATTCGGTGAAGAATACTACGGTGCGAAGAACTGGCTGAAGATCGGTTCTATGACCCTGCAGCCTTCGGAATTGAGCAAGGTGTGCTTTGTATATGCCGGCGCTTCTGCCATGGACCGGATTATGAACAAGCGCAATATTATTGGTTTTATCGCGTATTCCATTGTGATCTGTGGTTGCCTGGCACTGATGAATGACTTCGGCACTGCATTGATCTTCTTTATGGCCTTTTTGATTATTGCGTTTTTACGAAGCGGCAGTGTCGGAACCATTGCGTTGGCATGCACATCGTTAGGTTTTGCCGGTGTTGTTGCCTTGAAGATCGCGCCCCATGCCATGCGGCGTTTCAATGCCTGGCGGCATGTGTGGGAATATCCCTTGACCAGTGGCTACCAGCAGACCCGGTCACTGATGTGTATCGCGTCTGGAGGACTGTTTGGTTTAGGCGCTACCCGCGGCTGGATGAAGCATGTATTTGCTGCCGATTCGGATGTGGTGTTTGCTACCATTGCTGAAGAATGGGGACTTGTGATGTCCGTAATGCCGGTTCTGTGTATTTTGGCGCTGGGCATCTTTGCGGTACGGTCTGCAGCAGTGGGCAGAAGCAGTTTTTATACCATTGGTGCATGCACAGCGGCGGGCATCATGCTGATGCAGGTGATCCTGAACGCGCTGGGAACGGTGGATGTGTTACCGTTGACAGGTGTTACATTCCCATTTTTGTCCAACGGCGGCAGCAGCATGATCGGTGCATGGGGATTGCTGGCCTTTGTCAAGGCAGCAGATACCCGGCAGAATGCCAGCTTTGCCGTGAGGCTGCATAGGGGCAGGGAGGACAGCGATGAATAGAATTGCGACAAGAGCCTTGGCTTTATTGATATTGGTATTGGCGCTGGCGGCTGGTACGGTATTCTTTCTGTGTGAATATGTAGCCGATTCCAAAGAGTGGGTCATGTTTTCCGGTTCTCCTCATGTATATACCAACGGAAAAGTCAGCACAGGCACCTTGACTGACCGCAACGGCGAGATCTTGGTGGACTTAACCGATGGGCGCAGCTACCATGCAGACCAAGCGGTCCGCAAGGCAATGCTGCATTGGGTTGGAGACCGGCAGGGAAATATCCGGCTGCCTTCTATTGACTACTATGCGGATGCTATGCTGGGCTATGATTTTATCAATGGCGTGTATGCTTACGGTGAGACCACCGGCACCATCAAGCTTACTCTGTCCGCAAAGCTTCAGGCAGCTGCTTTGGAGGCTATGGGCGATCATGTGGGCACTGTGGCGGTATATAATTACAAGACCGGCGAGATCCTCTGCGCGGTGACAACACCGAATTTTGACCCCGATCATGTTCCGGATATCGCGGGAGATACCACAGGTCGTTATGCCGGTGTCTATGTAAATCGGTTTTTGCAATCGAAATACATTCCCGGATCCATTTTCAAGATCGTAACCTTGGCGGCTGCGTTGGAAAGCATTCCGGACATTGAGCAGCGGACGTTCACCTGTGAGGGAAAGTATGTGATCCAGAAGGGTGACATCACCTGCATCAGCGCTCATGGAAAACAAACCCTCAAAGAGTGTTTCTCCAATTCCTGCAACTGCGCCTTCGCTCAGATCGTGGAGCTGATGGGAAGAGAAACGCTGCAGCGGTATGTGGAGTTGTTTGGTATAACGGATGCCGTTTCCTTTGACGGCATTACCACAGCCGCCGGCAACTTTGATTTAAGCGGTGCTACCGGTGAGCAGGTCGCCTGGAGCGGTATCGGCCAGCACAAGGACCAGATCAACCCTTGTGCGTATCTGGCTTTTGTAGGCGCAATTGCCAATGGCGGAACAGGTGTGGCACCTTATGTGGTGTCTGGGGTATCTATAGGAAATACGACGAACTACGAAGCTGAGACTTCAAGTACCCAGCGCATTGTTTCCGGCGATACAGCACAAACGATCATTGAATATATGCAGAATAATGTTCAGGTCAAGTATGGTGCCGAGCATTTTCCGGGAATGACAGTTTGCGCCAAGTCCGGCACCGGTGAGGTTGGCGGCGGAAAGAAGCCCAATGCCATGTTTACGGGGTTTCTGACAGATGATAAATACCCATTGGCCTTCATTGTTACCATTGAAGAGGGCGGATTTGGTACACAAACATGCTTGCCGGTGATCGCACAGGTACTGGAGGAATGTGTCAACGAAATGAATCACTCCTGATTGTTTGAATTGCACAAAATATGTCGGCTTTGAATGTGCAATTTTTGCTAACTGGTAAATTGACAAATGTCCGTCCGTGAGATACAATGTGTACAAATTATTAAGGAGGTACATGGTAATGGCTGCTGGTTTTGCGACTATGCAACAGCATCCCAACTGCTGCTCTGCTTCTGCAGCGGCTTGTACTTCTGCGCGTTTTAGCCTTATTCTGGACACTGTCGTTGCGGCAGTGTCCATTTTTATTGTTTTGCGCTGGGGCTTCCTGCTGAGTGCTTAGACAATAGCAACTGTTATCTTGTATAAGAGGCGGTTGCAACAGCAGCCGCTTTTTTATATTATCCTTTGGAAAAATGAAAGGGAGATAATTATGAAAAAGTTTATCGCATTGATTATGGCAGCCATGATGGTCATGGCTATGTTCGCCGGATGTGGCGCTACTAAGTACACCGCCAACAACACAGAATTTGTGATCGGCGTATCCGGTCCTCTGACCGGCGGTGCCGCCATTTACGGTATTGCTGTTAAGAATTCCGCACAGATGGCTGTTGACGAGATCAACGAGGCTGGCGGGCTGAACGGCATTAAGTTTAAGCTCATCGCCATGGACGACAAGCATGACCCCACACTGGTTTCCGGTAACTACTCCGCTTTGCTGGAAGGCGGCATGCAGCTGTCTTTGGGTACTGTTACCACTGACCCCGGAATGGAGTTCAAGAATCTGTCCGCTGAAGATAATGTGTTCTTCCTGACTCCTTCCGCATCCGGCGATAAGATTCCCGAGAATCCCAACGGCTACCAGATGTGCTTCGCTGACGGCAACCAGGGTAAGGTCGCCGCGGACTTTGTTAACAAGAATTTCGCCGGCCAGACCATCGGTGTGTTCTATAAAGCTGACGAGACCTACTCCAAGGGCATTTTTGACCAGTTCAAGGCCAACCTGGATCCTTCTGTTACGATTGTTGAAACTTCCTTCACCAATGCAGGCGCCACCGACTTCAGCACCCAGATCGATACCCTGAAGAACTGTGAATTCATCTTCATGCCTACTTATTACGATCCCGCATCTTTGTTCATGACCCAGGCGAAGGATATCCTGAGTCCCACCGCTGTTTACTATGGCTGTGACGGTTTTGACGGCATCGACAGCAAGGAAGGCTTCGACATCAACGCAATTCCTCAGAAGGTCACCATGCTGTCCCACTTCAATTCCAAGGCCACCGAAGGCGCTGCCAAGGAATTCATCGACAAGTATGTTGCCAAGTACGGCGCTGACACCCTGAATCAGTTCGGTGCTTCCGCATACGACAGCGTTTACGCTCTGTACGGCGCTATGAAGAAGGCTATGGACGCGGGCAAGAAGATCGATGTTACCATCAGCGCTTCCGACCTGTGTGAGATCCTGAAGGCTGAATTCGAAGGCGGCTACACCGTGACCAATGCGGTTACCGGCGACAGCATCACCTGGGAATCCACCGGTTACGTCAACAAGACTGCCATTCAGTACGTTATCAAGGACGCTAACTGATATTCTGGATTTTTAAATTAATAACTGCACATACCGGTTGAAAAAACCGGTATGTGCAGTTATACTTAGTATGCATCAAAAATAACGGGATGTGTTTGCGTCGCGGTTTCGCGTTGCTGACCCCGGACAAAAGTTGGGAAGACAATGGAAGCTATTTTATCCACACTGATAAACGGTTTGAGCCTCGGCGGTATTTATGCAATGATCGCATTGGGCTATACCATGGTTTACGGTATCGCAAAATTGCTGAACTTTGCCCACGGTGATATTATCATGGTGGGCGGTTATCTGATCTATGTATTTATGGCCACCAACAATCCTTTCCTTGCAGTGCTGCTGGCCTGTGTCGGTTGTTTAATTTTGGGTGTTACCGTAGAAAAAATCGCATACAAACCCCTCCGGGGCGCATCACCTCTGGCGGTGCTGATTACAGCTATCGGAGTCAGTTATCTGCTGCAGAGCCTGGCACAGATCATTTTCGGTTCTGCCTCCAAGATGGTAACCGTTTATGAGTTCGGCGCAGTGAAGTTTATGGGCATTACTGTGCAGGTTTCTTCCCTGGTCACATTGGCTGTTACCGTTGTGGTAATGACAGCTTTGACACTGTTCGTCAAATTTACCCGCATTGGCCGTGCCATGATCGCGGTTTCTGAAGACAAGAGCGCCGCTCAGCTCATGGGTATCAATGTCAATGGCATTATCACCATTACCTTTGCCATCGGCTCTGTTCTGGCAGCTCTGGCAGGCCTGTTTTACCTGCTGAAGGCGCCCAATGTTTCCAACACCATGGGAGCGATGCCCGGTATCAAGGCGTTCACTGCTGCGGTTATCGGCGGTATCGGTTCGATTCCCGGCGCAATGCTCGGTGGTATTCTACTGGGCATGGTTGAGAGCATTTCTTATAAGATCACAGCCATTGCGCCTTACACGGATGCCATTGAATTTTCCATTCTGATCGTGATCCTGTTGGTCAGACCTACTGGATTCCTTGGTAAGAAACGGAGGGAGAAGGTATGAGAATAGGAAAGATCAAAGTAAGTCACTATATAAATTACGTTGTCATTGGCTTGCTGACCGTTGTAATGGGCAGCATTACGCTGGCCGGTGGACGAATCAACAACTCCGTGTTGTTCCTGATGGAGAAAATGGCCATCAGCGTCATCCTTGCCGTATCCCTTTCTTTGGTCGTTGGCTTCCTGGGTGAGCTGTCCCTGGGCCATGCGGGTTTTATGTGCGTGGGTGCCTATCTTGGCGGTAAAGTAGCGGTTTTGCTGGTGCCTGTCTTTGGCAACACATTGATTACATTCATTATTTCTCTTATTGCGGGCAGTGCTGCTGCAGCACTGTGCGGTGTGATCATCGGTATTCCCGCACTGCGTCTTCGTGGTGACTATCTGGCAATTGTGACCCTTGCATTTGGTGAGATCGTAAAATCTCTGTTCCAGAACAGCTCCGATGCGTCCTTCGGCGGTACTTTGGGCCTGGAAACACCCCGCTACAATAAGCAGTACCTGTTTATTATCGCGTTTGTTCTGGTTTTGATCACTCTGGCTGTGATTCAAAACTTTATCCGTTCCAAGCATGGCAGAGCCGTGACTGCTGTCCGTGACAATGAGATCGCCGCAAAAGCAACCGGCATCAATGTCACAAAGTACAAGCTGATCACCTTTACCATTTCCGCTGCGTTTGCCGGTGTAGCCGGTGTTCTGTACAGCTTCAGTAATTACACAGTACAAAGCGCCAAGTTCAGCTATAACTACTCTATTGAGATCCTGGTTATGGTGGTCTTGGGCAGCATGGGCAGCATCAATGGCTCCATCGTCGCTGCCGCGCTGATCACTTGGCTCAATACCTGGCTTCCCACAAAGCTGACCGGTGATTTGGCGGTGCTGCAGAATTTGCTGTATGCGCTGATTCTGATCGTTCTGGTTATCTATAACAATGCTCCTGCGTTGAAGTGGGTGCGCGACAAGTATAACCTCAGCGCACTGGTCAGTAAGCTGCAGAAGCATGATCCGTCCCGGATCCATGACGATAAGGCAAAGTGGGATGTAGTTCCCACCAAGATCAGTATGGATGAGATTCTGTCCATCGATATTACCCCGCAGAATCTTTCTGCAGACAAAGAAAAGGGAGGTAAGAAATGATGGCCGAATATGTTCTTGAAACAAAAAACCTCGGCATCTCCTTCGGTGGTCTGCAGGCAGCACAGGATGTGAACATCCGCATCAAGAAGAATCAGATCTATGGTTTGATCGGCCCTAACGGTGCCGGTAAAACTACGATTTTCAATCTGTTGACCTGTGTGTATAAGCCGACGCAGGGAACGTTTTATCTTGACGGCGAAGAGATGAAGGGTCTGTCTCCCGAAAGAATCAACCAAAAGGGTATCGCTAGAACCTTCCAGAATATTCGCCTGTTCAACAATATGACAGTTGTGCGTAATGTTATGGTCGGTCTGCACAATCAGCCGGAGTTTAAATGTGGCTTGCTGACCTCTATACTCCGTCTGCCCCGGCATTTCAAGACGGAAAAGGCTATGCGTGAACGGGCAAAGGAGCTGCTTCGCATTTTCGGTCTTGAAGAAGAGCGGAACAATCTGGCATGTAACCTGCCTTACGGCAAACAGCGCAAGTTGGAAATTGCAAGAGCCCTGGCGACCAATCCGAAGATTCTTCTGCTGGATGAACCGGCTGCTGGTATGAATCCCCACGAAACGGAGGATCTTGCCCAGACCATCCGTTTGATCCGGGACAACTTTGATATGACCATCCTGCTGATTGAACATGACATGAGCTTCGTGTCCCAGCTTTGTGACGAACTGACCGTGCTGAGCTTTGGCACTGTGCTTTCCCAGGGCGATACAAAAGCTGTGCTTCAGGATCCGGAAGTCATCAACGCGTATATCGGAGGGTGATGCTATGGCAATGTTGGAAGTAAAGAATCTTGAAGTCTACTATGGTGTTATCTGCGCGCTGAAAGGTATCAGCTTTGAAGTCAATGAAGGCGAGATCGTATCTTTGATCGGCGCAAACGGTGCCGGTAAAACAACCATGATGCAAAGCGTTGTGGGATTGCTCCCCAAAAAGGCCGGATCGGTTGTTTTTAACGGTCAGGATATTACAAAGACTCCCTGTCATAAGATCGTGCAGCTTGGCATGACTCAGGTTCCGGAAGGCCGCCGGATTTTCCAGGAGCTTTCTGTTTATGAGAATCTGATGATGGGTGCTTATACCATCAAGGATCAGCAGCAGTTCAAAGCGGATATTGAATCCACTTTTGAGCGTTTCCCCAGACTCAAGGAGCGCCGTAATCAGATCGCCGGCACACTGTCCGGCGGTGAACAGCAAATGCTGGCCATGAGCCGTGCGCTGATGAGTCACCCCAAACTGCTGATGCTGGATGAGCCTTCTATGGGTCTTGCCCCGATTCTGGTAGATCAGATATTTGAAATTATCAAAGAATTGCATGCTGCCGGAACGACCATTCTGCTGGTGGAGCAGAATGCCACAAAGGCGCTGCAGATCGCCGACCGTGCTTATGTGCTGGAGAACGGTTTGATCACACTCAGCGGAACCGGTGATGAACTGTCTCAAAGTGATGAAGTGAGAAAGGCATATCTGGGTGGTTAATTCTATCATATCCCCTGCATACACTGTGTGCAGGGGGTGTTTTTATGTGCCGGCAAAATCAGCTTCGAGGTTTTAACTGTTTGGCATTCGGTTTGGGGCTATTGGTTGGCTGCTGTATCGAGTCCGGCTTTTGGTGCTGTATCCTGGGGGTAGCGGCTATGATATTCGGTTTTTTACAACTGCAAAAAAAGTGAGCATAACCTTGTCCGGCAAGGAATACAATCCAGTAGCAATGGACGATAAGGAGTGATGGCAATGGAATTGCAGTTTCCGAAAAATGCCTTTGGCTATTTGCGCAGGGCGGCGTGGGAAATAAAGAATGAGGAACAGACTCAGGAAATCAGACTCGCCGACTCATTTCCCGATATTGGCAAAATCGTTGGCGCATGGGGACAGCCGCTGGTGCGCAGTAAAGAATGGATGGGCAGCAGCATGCGTATTTCCGGTGGGGTAATGGCATGGGTCCTTTATGTGCCGGAAGAGGGGGAAACCTTACGGTGTGTGGAAACATGGATACCCTTTCAGATCCACTGGGATTTTCCGCAGACGCAGCATGACGGCACAATGCGTGTGATGTGTTTGCTGAAGGGAATTGACGCAAGGTCAGTTTCTGCCCGAAAAATCATGGTTCGCTCTCTGGTCAGCGCGGTTGGGGAAGCTTTGGAACCGGTCAATACAGAAATTTTCTGCCCGGATACAGTGCCGGATGATATACAGTTATTGAAGAAAAGCTTCCCGGTTCAACTTCCGGTTGAGGCGGATGAAACCGTAATTACTTTGGATGAAGAGCTAACACCAAATTCCTCTGACGGGCAGCTCCGTAGAATCATTTATTGCAGTGTGGAGCCGGAAATAACGGATCAGAAAGTGTTAACGGATAAAGTAGTATACAGAGGCAATGCGTTGGTACATTTTCTATGTGAATGTGAGAATAAACAGATCAGCAGCTTTGATTTCGATGTACCATTTTCTCAATTTGCGCAGCTGGAACAGGAATATAGCTCTGAAACATCTGCGGATGTGATGCCTGCCATAACGAATCTGGAAACCGAGATTCAGGAAAATGGAAAATTGCGTCTAAAGCTGGGCATTGCCGGGCAATATGTAATTTATGGCAAACCTGTTTTGGAAGTTGTAACAGACGCGTACAGCACAAAGCGTCCGGTAGTACTGCGTCAGCAGGAATTAGCACTGCCTGTGGTGCTGGATATGGGTCACGAAATTCTAAAAGCGGAAGCTTCTATGGACGATGACATACAGATGTTGGATGCCGCAATGGTTCTGTCTCATCCAATGCAACACAGGGGTTCCGGGAAAGCAGAAATGGAAATCCCCGGATCCTTCCAAATCTTTGGTTACGGGAATGATCATTCGGCCATAGGAAACAACATTCGCTGGGAGCGGAAATCAGAAATTTCCATGGATGACGGCACTGCGCTTTTGGCCAGAAGCAGTTCTAAGGGAAAGAAAATGATACTGGGCACGACAGTGAATGGCGAACTGGCTGTGGATACATTGCTGACAGGCCTAACGGATATTCCTATGGTTACCGGCATGGAACTGGGAGAACAGACAGAAGCCAAAGCAGACAGACCCAGTTTGATTTTACGGCGTGTGGGGGATAGTTCTTTGTGGGATATTGCAAAGACTTATTGCACAACTGTAGAAACGATCCGGGAAGCAAATGGTATAATAGATGAGCCGTCTGATGATCAAGTGCTGCTGATTCCGGTATCATAAGAATAGCCGCCGCTGCGTGGGAGATACGCGGCGGCGGTTTGGCGGTTGTCGCATTGGGGAAATCCGCCTGCATAAAGAGTACCCTCTATTTCCTGGTGGATGCAAGGGGAATCTGTCGAAGGATTGAAATTCCCCTTGCAATGGGGAAAAAGAGTGGTATAATAACATAGAAATTTTATGTACAGAAGGTGTGTATCAATGACTAAAATCGATATTTACTCCGGTTTTCTGGGAGCGGGCAAGACAACTCTGATTAAAAAAATGATTGCGGAAGGGTACTGCGGCCAAAAGTTGGTGCTGATCGAGAATGAATTTGGCGAGATCGGTATCGACGGCGGCTTCCTGCAGGATGCCGGCATCAATATTACGGAAATGAATTCCGGTTGTATTTGCTGCAGCCTGGTTGGTGACTTCGGCAAGGCTCTGGAGCAGGTGATCACCGAGTATAATCCTGACCGTGTGATCATTGAACCCTCCGGCGTTGGTAAACTGTCCGATGTGATCGGTGCGGTGGAAAAGGTAGACGGTGTCGAGCTTGGTTATACCGTTGCGGTAGCAGATGCCGGTAAAGTAAAGGTATACATGAAGAATTTTGGCGAGTTCTACAACAACCAGATCGAAACTGCAACCACCATTATTCTGTCCAGAACCGATGCCATTTCGCAGGATAAGCTGGACAAGGCGGTGGCTATGCTCCGGGAGCATAACGAGGCTGCGACTGTCGTTACCACACCTTGGAATGAACTGACCGGGGCCCAGTTGATCACTGCCATGGAAGGCAAAGCAACAGTGGCGGCTGCTCTGGAAGAGTTGGAACATGCACATCATCATGAGCATCATCACCATGACCATGAGGAGCATTGCTGCTGCGGCCACGACCACGAACACGAGCATCATCATCACCATGACCATGAGGAGCATTGCTGCTGCGGCCACGACCATGAACATGAGCATCATCACCACCATGACCATGAGGAGCATTGCTGCTGCGGCCACGACCACGAACACGAGCATCATCACCATGACCATGACGAGCATTGCTGCTGCGGTCACGACCATGAACATGAGCATCATCACCACCATGACCATGACGAGCATTGCTGCTGCGGTCATGACCATGAACACGAACATCATCACCATCATGAACATGGTGAGCATTGTTCCTGTGGCCACGATCATCACCATCATCATGCCGACGAAGTGTTCACTTCCTGGGGTACGGAAACCGCCAAGAAGTACACTGTTCAGCAGGTCAATGAGGCACTGGATGCACTGGATTCCGGAAAGTACGGTATGGTTCTGCGAGCCAAGGGTATCGTAGCATGTGCAGAGGGCGGCTGGATTCACTTTGACTTTGTACCGGAAGAAAAGAACGTTCGTATGGGCAGCGCGGATATTACCGGTAAGCTTTGCGTCATCGGCTCCAAGCTGGATGAGGCAGGTATTGCCGCGTTGTTTCATGCGTAAGGAGTAGACCTATGCAGCAGATTCCTGTTTATGTATTTACCGGCTTTCTGGATTCCGGTAAGACCAAGTTTATCCAGGAAACATTGGAGGATCCCCGGTTCAACAACGGCGAGAGAACATTGCTTCTGGTGTTTGAAGAGGGTGAGGAAGAGTATGATTTCTCTGCCTACCCGAAGCAGAATGTTTTTATGGAAGTGCTGGACCAGCAGACTGTGACCACCAAGGAACTCCAGGCTCTTTCCAAAAAGTATAAGGCTGAGCGTGTGGTCGCGGAGCTGAACGGTATGCAGCTTGTGGGCGAGATCTATTCCCGTTTTCCCGAGGAATGGGTGGTAGCGCAGGAAGTTATGTTTGCGGATACCACTACTTTCATGACCTATAATGCCAACATGCGCAATTTGGTCATGGACAAGCTGGTTGGCGCGCAAATGGTGGTTTTCAACCGTTTGCAGCCAGGGGCGGATACATTGGAATTCCATAAGCTGGCACGTGCCGCCAACCGCAGAATTGACATTCTCTATGATTACATGGATGGCACGACCGCTCTGGATGAACTGGTAGATCCGCTGCCCTTTGATATTAACGCAGAAGTTATTGAGATCAAAGATACGGATTATGCCCTCTGGTATCGGGATGTAACAGAGGAACCTCAAAAGTATGACGGTAAAACGGTATCATTTAAAGCACAGGTGGCATTGCTTCGCCGGGATAAGAACGGCATGTTTGCTCCCGGACGGTTTGTGATGACCTGCTGTGTGGATGATATTGAGTTTTGCGGTGTGCCTTGCCGCTATGAACAGGCCAAAACCCTCCAGACCAGAAGCTGGGTCATGGTGAAGGCAAAGGTCAGTGCGGAGAAGCACATCCTCTATAAAGGAGATATTGGCCCGGTACTGACAGCGATCGAGGTGACCACCGGTGCTCAGCCTGCTGATCCGGATGTGGCAACGTTTTAAGAAAATCCCTCTTCGCTATGCGAAGGGGGATTTTGAACAAACTTTCGAAATGCTGAAAATAATTGGTGCATTTTTGAAATATGTATGCTATAATCCATGAAAACGGAAAGGAGCAGCCTATGTATCAGCCGCTTGCGGATCTTTTAAGACCAACCACATTGGATGAAGTATACGGTCAGGAGCATATTCTGGGGCAGGGAGCAGTGCTGCGCCGCTTGATCGATTCGGGAAAAATCCCCAACATGATCTTTTACGGCCCTAGTGGAACGGGTAAGACCACCGTTGCCAATATTATTGCCGAGCAGACCAACCGCACCTTATATAAGCTCAATGCAACCACCGCTTCTACTGCCGATATCAAGAATATTGTGGCTCAGCTGGATACCTTTCTGGCACCCAACGGTGTGCTGCTTTATCTGGATGAGATCCAATCTTTCAATAAAAAGCAGCAGCAGTCGCTGCTGGAGTATATTGAAAACGGGAAAATTACGCTGATCGCTTCCACAACTGAGAATCCTTATTTTTATGTTTTCAATGCGATTTTGAGCCGGTCTACTGTTTTTGAATTCAAGCAGATCGATTCCAAGGCTGCATTGCAGGCAATTAAACGGGCTGTTTCCTATTTGGAAAACCGCACTGCCTTGAAGGCACAGCCGGAAGAAGGAGCGCTGGAATATATTGCAGGTGCCTGTGGTGGTGATATCCGTAAGGCAATGAATGCCGTTGAAGTGTTGTTCTCTGCCGGTCAGCCGGTTGGAGACATCCTGCCTTTGACATTGGCAGATGCCAAGGCAGTGACCCAAAAGAGCGCGCTTCGTGCGGATCGGGATGGGGATAACTACTATGATCTGCTCTCGGCGCTGCAAAAGTCCATCCGTGGTTCTGATCCTGACGCTGCGGTTCATTATCTTGCCAGATTACTGGAAGCAGGCCAGATGCAATCTGCCTGCCGTCGCCTGATGGTCATTGCTGCCGAAGATGTAGGTCTTGCGTATCCTATGATCATTCCCATTGTCAATGCCTGCGTAGACATGGCATTGAAGCTGGGCATGCCCGAGGCTAGAATTCCTTTGGGAGATGCGGCTGTGCTGATGGCTACCTCGCCCAAGTCCAATACCGGCCATGTGGCTTTGGATGCCGCTCTGGAAGATGTACGAAAGGGCAGGGGCGGAGACTTCCCCCGTCATTTGCAGAATGTACATGCGGATACCTACACAATGGAACGGGAACAGGGATACCTGTACCCCCATAGCTTTCCGGGCAACTGGGTAAAACAGCAGTACCTGCCGGATGAATTGGTAGGAACTCGCTACTATGAGCCGGGTAATAATAAGCTGGAGCAGGCGGCAAAGCAATATTGGGATGCCATTAAGAAGGAGTAACTGCCTATGGATGTTCGGCTGAATGATATTCTTGTAATGAAGAAACCCCATCCCTGCGGAAGCAAGGAATGGCTGGTTCTGCGTACCGGTGCGGATTTTCGCCTGCGCTGTAAGGGCTGCGGCCATGAGGTGATGCAGCCAAGGCATAAATTCGAGAAAAATATCAAACAAATATTGCGAGTGGAACCTCGACAGAATGAAACGGCGGCTGAGTAAATCAGCTGCCGTTTTTTTGCATAGACAATTGCCTTTCACAGAATCCGGCTTAGACAGGCCGATTCCTGCCCTGAAACGCTGCCGTTGATGCGACCGACTTTTTTGAAGCGGGTGGTTATACTGTGTGTACAACCTATGAAGGAGGCACTGCGTGAGAGGTTTCGTTACTGTTGTCCTGCTGATCAATTTTTCTGTTGATCTGCTTTTGCTCCTTGCGGTTAATCACATCAGCGGAAGGCCTGCCCCAATCGGAAGATATTTCTTGGCTGCGGCCATAGGTGGGGTCTATGGAGGTGCCTGTACGCTGCCGGGTTTCGCCTTTCTGGGGAATCCCCTGTGGCGGTTGGTTATTCTCGGAACTATCAGCCTTATTGCCTTTGGATTCTGTAAAAACTGCATACACGAAGGTGCGCTTTTTATGCTTTTGCGTATGGCGTTGGGCGGCATTGTTCAGGCAATGGGAGAAGAAAAAATGTCATCTCTACTGCTTGGCGCTACATTTCTTTTGGGGTTATGCGCATTTGGTTTTCGTGGAAAAATGTCGCATCAGGAATTTGTGGAGGTTGAACTGTTTGCGCGAGGAAAGCAAGAGAAACTGCTTGCGCTCAGAGACACCGGTAACGGCTTACGTGATCCGATCACGGGGCAAAATGTGCTCGTTGCGGATGCAGAAAGCGCAAGAACGCTGTTCGGCCTCAATAAACAGCAGCTCCGTTGCCCGATTGAAACGGTAGCTGCCGGTATTATTCCGGGATTGCGGCTGATTCCATACCGTACAGTTGGGCAATCCGCGGGAATGCTTGTAGCAATTCGTTTGGATCAGGTGAGAATCGGCAAGTGGCAGGGGAGTACTTTGGTAGCATTTGCGCCGGAGGGATTAGGCGAGAATGAAACATATCGGGCATTGACAGGAGGAATAGCATGATGCATAAACTGATGGAACTGCTAAAAAAACTCGGATTGTTACAGATGCAAAGTATCTACTATATAGGCGGAACGGATGTGCTGCCGCCACCGCTGAAAGGAGACGAAGAACAGGCGGTACTGAGGGAATTGGAGGAGGGAAGTGAGAGCGCCAAACAGAAGCTGATTGAACGGAATTTGCGCTTGGTTGTATTTATAGCAAGACGATTTGAAAATACGGGTGTCAATCTTGAGGATTTGATCTCCATCGGTACGATTGGACTGATCAAGGCAGTTGGTACATATCGTATGGATAAGAATATCAAGCTGGCTACGTATGCGTCACGCTGCATCGAAAATGAAATTCTCATGCATATTCGCAAAATCGCAAATCAAAAAGCGGAAATATCGCTGGATGAACCGATCAATATGGACTATGACGGCAACGAACTGCTGTTGTCGGACATACTGGGAACAGATGAGGACATGATCCTAAAGCCGATGGAGGATGATCTGGATATTCGTCTGCTGCGCCAAGCGGTAAAGGAACTGCCTGCCAGAGAACGGGAAATTGTAGTAATGCGTTTTGGCCTTGAGGGGCAGCAGGAGTTGACCCAAAAGGAAGTAGCGCAAAAAATGGGAATTTCTCAATCCTATATTTCCAGATTGGAAAAGCGGATCATGCTGAGACTCAAAAAGGAACTGATCCGACAAACAAGCTGCGCTTAGCATCCATGTTTTACCAACGAGTAATAAAATTTACCTTGCTTTCCATAAAATATGTGCTATAATCGATATAGTTTTATATCGATACAAAATTGTATCGAATGGCAATGATTGGAAGGTAGGATTATGGAACGGAAGGAAATTTCAAAATCAGTATTGAAGCGGCTGCCTGGATATGTGACATACCTGCGCAGTATTCCGGATGGCGGATCGCCCTATATTTCCGCGACAGCTTTGGCAAATGCTCTGGGCATGGGTGAGGTACAGGTCCGCAAGGATCTGGCAATGGTCTCCGACGGCGGCAGGCCTAAGATCGGCTATCTGCGGGAAAGCTTGATCGAGGATATTGAGCAGTTTTTGGGTTATGACAACACTACCGACGCAGTGCTGATCGGTGCGGGCAAACTGGGTCAGGCCCTTTTGGGCTATAGCGGCTTTGCCGCCTACGGCTTAAATATTCTGGCAGCCTTTGACGCAAATCCCACTACGGATGCCACAGACGACGGAAAGCCGATTTATCACATCTCCCAGTTGGACAGCTTCTGCCGTGCCAATAAGATTCTGATGGGCATTATCACGGTTCCTGCGCAGCATGCGCAGGCAGTCTGCGACCAACTGATCGCCTGCGGTATTAAGGCTGTCTGGAATTTTGCGGCCACCCATTTGGAGGTACCGGAGCATATTCTGGTGCAAAATGAGAATATGGCCACCTCGCTGGCAGTGCTGTCTATGCACCTGCAGGCACATATGAAAGAGAAAAAATAAAGAAAGTCCGTACCCTCACCGGGTACGGACTTTCTTATTCAGCTTCCAATTCCATCTGTGCAAGGTAATTCTTGATTTTCCTGCCGTCGTAGCCATTGGAAACGGCTCTTCTGTAGTAGGTTTTGTATTCTTCCTCACGGCCGGTCAAGGCACAGCAGAGTGCAGCGTTACTGAGCGCCTGAACCATACCGGCATCCATCGCAAGCGCTTGCTCTGATAATGCCAATGACTCCTCGTAATCGCCACGGCGAAAATGCAGTACTGCCAGATTGGTAAGCGCGTACGTGTTTTTCGGATCTATCTGTATTGCTTGATGATAGGCGGCCTCCGCATCCTCAAATTGCCCGGTCCGCTGATACGCAAGACCAAGGTTGGATGATACGGTAGAGTTGTTTCGTATACGGGAGGCTGCTTCATAATACTGGATGGCTTCCTGAAAAGCCCCTATATCGTCACAGCTCAGGCCGAGAAAAACCGTAACGGCATAGAGATCGGCGGTGCGTTGACACTGCTTTCTCAGTTTTTCCAGCTTGGGAATTGCGGAGGATGGCTTATTGTGATTATAGTCATCAATGGCGCTGTATAGCTTTCTTTCCAGCTTTGGATCATCGGAAAACGCGTTCTGAATGAATGGGCCGTATGCCTTTTGATAGAGTGCTTTTTTGTTCACGACAGTGCGCTTCTTGGTTGGTTTCAGCATACCGATGACGGCACCGGCGACGATCAGCAGGCATTTGGCAATATTGGTGGGGGTGAGATCCTGCTCCACGAAGATGTAATAACAAAGCAGCCCCACTGCCGCAAGGATCACCAGACTGTACAAAACATATTTTAATGCTTTCATATGTATGCTCCTTGAGAGAAAGTCCCGCGGCCATTTGGGCGCGGGACTTGTCATTATTTACCGGGCTTGAAGCTGTCCTTCAAGCTGACACTGCGGTTGAATACCAGATGCTCAGGAGAAGAGTCCTTGCTGTCGGGGCAGAAATA
The DNA here is from genome assembly GCA_045606145.1 of Faecousia sp. Lineage (GTDB taxonomy): Bacteria > Bacillota > Clostridia > Oscillospirales > Oscillospiraceae > Faecousia. Next base: position 83,649 of record JAZURG010000055.1, on the reverse strand, counting down.
ACCCAGACGCATGAACTGGAAAGAAGCAGGAGCCTTAGCATCACGCAGGCTGGCTTCTACCTTGCAGCCTTCCAGAACCTCCAGAGAGTTGGGGTTCATGCAGGCCAGGAAATCCTTGCCGGCAGCGTCGGGATCGGGATCGTCAAACAGGTTGCTGTACTGACGGACTTCCGCATCCACGCAGGTTTCGGCATCTACCCAGTGAATGGTAGCGCCCTTGATCTTTCTGCCATCAGCGGGATCACCGCCCTTGGAGTTGGGATCGTAGGTAGCCAGAACTTCCACAACATTGCCGTCTTCATCCTTCACACAACCGGTGCACTGGATCACATAAGCACCCTTTAGGCGGCACTCGGGTCCATTGGGGAATAGGCGCTTGTACTTGGGAATCGGCTCAGCCAGAAAATCGTCCGCTTCGATCCACAGATTCCGGGAGAAGGTGACTTCACGGGAACCGGCCTCCGGATCGTTGGGGTTGTTCTCCACCAGGAAGGTCTCACTCTGGCCTTCGGGGTAGTTTGTGATGGTCAGCTTCAAAGGCTTCAGAACAGCCATGACACGCTTGGCGGTCTCGTTCAGATCCTCACGCAGGCAGTACTCCAAAAATGCGTACTCAATGGTATTGGGGCTCTTGGCAACACCCACGCGGTCGCAGAAATTCCGGATGGAAGCGGGGGTGTAGCCACGGCGGCGCAGACCGCACAGGGTGGGCATACGGGGATCGTCCCAACCGGAAACATAACCGTTCTCTACCAAAGCTCTCAGCTTGCGCTTGGAAAGTACGGTATGGTCGATACCCAGACGGGCAAATTCGATCTGACGGGGATGATGGGGGACGGAAACATTTTCCACAACCCAGTTGTACAGGGGGCGGTGGTTTTCGAACTCCAGAGAGCAAAGGCTGTGGGTGATGCCTTCCAGTGCATCCTGAATGGGGTGCGCAAAGTCATACATGGGGTAGATGCACCACTTGTCGCCCTGACGGTGGTGATGCATGTGACGAATGCGGTAGATGACGGGGTCACGCATATTAAAGTTGCCGGAAGCCAGATCGATCTTGGCTCTCAAGGTGTACTTGTTGTCCTCAAATTCACCGGCGCGCATACGGGCAAACAGGTCCAGACTCTCCTCAATGGGGCGGTCCCGCCAGGGAGACTGCGCAGGTGTGTTCAAATCGCCACGGAATTCCTTGGCCTGTTCGGGAGTCAGCTCGCAGACATAAGCCAGACCCTTCTTGATCAGTTCCACGGCATACTCGTAGTCCTTCTCAAAATAGTCGGAGCCGTAGTAGAACCGGTCACCCCAGTCAAAGCCCAGCCAGTGGATGTCTTCCTTGATGGCTTCTACAAACTCCACATCCTCCTTGGTGGGGTTGGTATCGTCCATACGGAGATTACACATACCGTTAAACTTCTCGGCAGTGCCAAAATCAATGATCAGTGCCTTGCAGTGACCGATGTGCAGATACCCGTTGGGTTCGGGCGGAAAACGGGTATGCACGGTCTGACCGGCGTAACGGCCGCCTTCGGCAATATCTTCTTCAATGAAGGCATGAATGAAATTTTTGCTTTCAGTAATTTCAGCCATAAAAGAATACCCTCTCTTTTTTGCAGATAATTCAAGTTATTATAACCGATACTGTTTATTTTTGCAACCGAAAAAGCGCATCTGATAGGAAAACTTTTCTGAATCCTGCTCCAAAACAGACACATAATCGCTTTAGAGATCGTGTATAGTTTAAAAATGTGAAAACTTTTTGGAAAATTCAGAAATTCTTGTTGTCAATTTGGCTGTCTTATATTAGAATAGGATAGAATAGAGAGGAGTGATAGACTTGAGCGAAATTAAGTATAAACGGATTTTGCTGAAGGTCAGCGGTGAGGCACTTGCCGGTGCCGCGCACCGTGGTCTGGATTTTAGCATCATTAACGATCTGTGTGATTCCATTAAAGAATGTGTGGACATGGGTGTTCAGATCGGTCTTGTGATCGGTGCCGGTAATTTCTGGCGCGGTGTCAAGGACGGCGCTGACAAGATGCAGCGCTCCCATGCTGACGCCATGGGCATGCTGGGTACTGTCATGAATGCCATTGCGGTGGCGGATGCTTTGGAAAAGCACGGTATGGATGCCAGAGTTCTCAGTGCTGTGGAAATGAACAAGTTTGCGGAATACTTTACCCGGGATACTGCCGAGCGCTACTTGAATGAGGGCAAGGTCGTTCTGTTTGCTGCCGGTACCGGCAATCCCTATTTCTCCACAGACACCGGTGCGGTGCTGCGCGGTGTTGAGATCGAAGCGGATGCCATTTTGATGGCGAAGAATGTGGATGCCATTTACTCTGCTGACCCCGCCAAGGATCCCAACGCGGTGAAGTATACCCAGCTTACTTATGCCGAAGCATTGGCTAAAAATCTGAAAGCAACCGATATCACAGCTATGGCTCTGGCTATGGATAACGATATGACGATGGTTTGCTTCGGCTTGGACGAAGAAAACAGTATTGTACGGGTAGTCCGTGGTGAACAGATCGGAACTACCGTTCAGAATCATTTTTAAGGAGGACAAGAATTATGCCCGTTGATTTTAAGGAATATGGAAGAAGAATGGAAAAGGCTCTGGACCATCTGGCGGAAGAATTCGGTGCTGTCCGTGCGGGCCGCGCCAACGCTAAGGTTCTGGACCGTATCACTGTTGAGTATTATGGAAGCGAGACACCTCTGAACGGTGTTGCTACCATTTCCTCTCCCGATGCCCGTACTTTGGTGATCTCCCCCTGGGACACCAAGCTGCTGAAGGACATCCAGAAGGCAATTCAGACCAGTGAGCTGGGAATCAATCCCCAGAATGACGGCCGTGTGATCCGTCTGGTGTTCCCCCAGCTGACAGAAGAGCGCCGTAAGGAACTGGCTAAGCAGGTCAAGAAGTACTCCGAGGAAGCAAAGGTTGCCATGCGTAATATCCGCCGTGACGGCATGGATTATGTGAAAAAGCTGAAGAAGAATTCTGAAATCACCGAAGACGAGCAGAAGAAGGCAGAGAAGGATCTGCAGGATATGCTCGATAAATACACCAAGAAGGCCGATGAGGCTCTGGCAGCCAAAGAAAAAGAATTGATGGCGATTTGATCATTGGGGGCGCTCGCGCCCCCAAACTCGTGTTATGATTCCAAAGCGTGAAAGAGGTACTGCGATGGCGATAACCGACATTCAGAAGAATTCCCGGGATGTGCCCAAACACATAGCGATTATTATGGACGGCAATGGCCGATGGGCGAAAAGAAGGGGCCTGCCACGTACTGCCGGCCATGCCGCAGGTGCGGAAGCCTTTCGTAAAATTGCAAATTACTGCCGCACGTTAGGTGTAAAGTATTTGACCGTATACGCATTCTCCACAGAAAACTGGAAACGGTCGGAAGAAGAAGTTTCCGGAATTATGAAGCTGTTGGGGAAATACTTGGAAGAGGCGCTGGCAGATATGGAGAAGAACCGGGTTCGTTTTCGGTTCTTCGGTGATCTGAGCCGACTCAGTCCGGAATTGAGAGCAAGGTGTCTGGACGCGCAAAACAAATCCTCTTCATACGATGTACAGGTGAACTTTTGTCTGAACTATGGTGGTCGCCTGGAAATCGTCCAGGCGGCAAAGCGGTTCGCCCAGGAAGTTGCCGAGGGAAAACGCTGCGCTGACGATCTGGACGAGGAACTGTTTGATAACTATCTTTACTCTGCTGGTGTACCGGATCCCGAGCTGATTATCCGTCCTTCCGGGGAAATGAGAACCAGTAATTTTCTGCTGTGGCAGTCTGCCTACTCAGAATATGTATTTATGAATGTACTGTGGCCTGATTTTGGTCCTAAAGATCTGGATGCGGCCATTGAAGAATACCATCGGCGCAATCGCCGTTTTGGAGGCGTTTAACAGATGAAAACACGTATCATTTCAGCAGCGGTGCTGCTGCCAGTTCTGTTTCTGGTAATTTGGGTGCTGCCCAAAATCGTATGCGCGATTTTACTGGGCATCATTGCGGGCATTGCTGCCTATGAGTTGCTGTACCGTACCGGTCTGGTGCGGAATGTACGGTTGGTTGCTTACTGCGTGGCCACTGCCTTTTTGATGTCGCTGTGGTCTCATTTTGATATGCATCGGGCATGGGGTACCCTTGGACTGCTGGTTTTCCTCACTGCACTGTTCGTAGAAATGATGCTGAATCATGTGAAGGTTCGTTTTGATAAAATTTGCCTGTGTATCGTGGGCGGCCTGCTGATACCGTATTTGTTGACATCCATTGTCCGCATCCTGGGTACATACACCGGGCGGTACACTATCATCATCCCGTTTATCCTGGCCTTTTTGCCGGACAGCGGCGCGTATTTTGCCGGCAGATATTTTGGCAGGCGGAAACTGGCGCCTGTCATCAGCCCCAACAAAACTGTTGAAGGCGCGGTTGGTGCCGCGGTTACGGCCATTGTGGGCATGCTTTTGTACTCCGTGATTATGGATCTGGCATTTGACAGACAGGTTGACTATGCCATTGCGCTTCTTTACGGTTTATTGGGCGCCGCGGCTGACATTTTCGGCGATCTGATGCTTTCTTCTGTAAAGCGGCAAACCGGCATTAAGGATTACGGCAATTTGATCCCGGGTCACGGCGGCATTCTGGACCGCTTTGATTCCATGCTCATGGTAGGCCCGTTAACTGAAATTTTGTTAATATTACTGCCCGTGGTGGTGTAAAATATGGTAAAGTGTGTAAGCATTTTAGGTTCCACCGGTTCAATTGGCCGCCAGAGCCTGGATATTGTGAAGCATCTAAATATTCCTGTTGCAGCATTGACAGCCGGTACCAGTGTTGAGAGAATGGCGCAGCAGTGTCGCGCGTTTTTACCGAAATTGGCTGTTATGGCGACAGAGGAGTCTGCACAAGCGCTTGCAAAGCAAATTTCTGATTTGAAGATTGAGGTTGCCTGGGGCGAAGCGGGGTTGATCCGTGCCGCAACCATTGCTGATGCGGATTGCGTGATCACTGCTGTCGTGGGCATGTTAGGTCTGAAGCCGACACTTGCGGCGATCCGTGAAGGAAAGCGGATCGGTCTTGCCAATAAAGAAACGCTGGTCTGCGCCGGTGAACTGGTCATGTCAGAAGCCAGAAAGTTCGGTGCAGAGATCATTCCTGTGGACTCTGAGCATTCGGCGATTTTCCAGTGTTTGATGGGCAGCCATGACAAAAAGGAAATCAAGCGGCTGATCCTTACCTGCTCCGGCGGTCCGTTCTTTGGAATGGATAAAAGCGCCTTGGCTTCTGTAACCAAGGCGGATGCGCTGAAACATCCCAACTGGAAGATGGGACCCAAAATCACCGTCGATTGCGCCACATTGATGAACAAGGGCTTAGAGGTCATTGAAGCTATGCGGCTTTACGGTCTGCCTTTGGAACAGGTGGACGTGGTGATCCACAGGCAGAGCATCGTTCACAGCCTTGTGGAATTTACCGACGGCGCTGTGATGGCGCAGCTCGGCGCACCGGATATGCGTTTGCCGATTCAGTTGGCTTTTACCTATCCGCAGCGGAAGCCATGCGTCGTAGACACGCTGGATCTGGTTAAATGCGGACCTTTGTCTTTCTGTGAGCCGGATATAGAAGCGTTTCCCTGTCTGGCTTTGGCCCGGGAATGTGCCAAGCTGGGCGGTACTGCCTGCGCAGCCATGAATGGTGCCAATGAAGAAGCTGTCGGAATGTTCCTGGCTGATAAGATTGGTTTTTATGATATCTATAAACGTGTTTCCCATGCGGTGGAAACCGTTCCGTTTGTTCAGAATCCGGATCTGGAGCAGATTCTGGAGGCTGACCGTTTGGCCCGCTGTGCGGTGAAGAATTATTAATTATTTCGAGGCAATTTATGACGATTCTTTTTGCGATCCTATTATTTAGTTTGCTTGTATTTGTTCATGAGCTGGGCCATTTTGTGGCTGCGAAGCTTTCCGGTGTTCAGGTCAATGAATTTGCTGTCTTCATGGGGCCTGCTCTTGTGAAATGGGAAAGAAATGGTACACTGTATTCCATTCGCTGCATTCCTTTCGGTGGATATTGCGCAATGGAAGGGGAAGATGGGGACAGCGATAACCCCAGGGCCTTTACCCGCGCGGCATGGTGGAAGCGGCTGATCATTTTGGTGGCCGGCGCTTTTATGAACTTTGTAGCCGGACTCTTCCTGCTGTTGGTGGTATACCTTCCCGCACAGCAGATGATCGTTCCTGAAATCGCTTATATGGAGGAAGGCTGCTTGCTCTCTGGAGAGGACGGCTTGCAGGTTGGAGACCGTTTTCTCAGCATTGATGGAGAGAAGATCTATGTCCAGTCTGACTTTTCTATGCTCATGAGCATCTATGGCGGGGAATACCACGATGTGGAGATCCTGCGTGACGGAAAAAAAGTGTTTCTGGATGATTTTCGCATGCAACGTGCGGAGTTTCCCAATGCAGACGGCACAACCTCGATGCGCTACGGTTTTTCCTTCGCTATTCGTGACTTGTCTTTTGTAGAAAAATTAAAGACCGCCTGGTTTTCCGCGTTGGATTATGTGCGTATCACCCGCTTGAGCCTGAGCATGCTGTTTACAGGCCAGGCAGATATGACGGATGTGTCCGGTCCGGTGGGCATTGTGCAGCAGATGACGGAAACCGCGGAGCAATCCGCTACGGCTTTTGCCGCACTGATGAACCTTTTGAATTTCGGCGCAATGATCTCTGTCAATCTTGCCGTGATGAACCTGCTGCCCATTCCTGCGCTGGATGGCGGCAGAGTCGTAGGTGTTGTCTTGACAACTGCTGTCGAAGCAGTTACCGGAAAGAAGCTGGATCCTAAGTATGAGGGCTATATCCACGGTGCCGGCATGATATTGCTGCTTGCGCTGATGGCGCTGATCCTGTTTAAGGATGTTTTTATGATTTTTAAGAGGTAAAGCTATGACAAGAAGAATCATGGTTGGGAATGTGCCTGTCGGAGGCGGAGCACCCATTGCCATACAATCTATGCTCAATACCAAAACGACAGATGTGGATGGCTCTTTGGAGCAGATTCGTAAGCTTCAGGCTGCCGGCTGTCAAATCGTGCGCCTTGCTGTGCCCAATATGGAAGCGGCAAGAGGTTTTGCTAAGATCTGTGAGAAAAGCCCACTTCCTTTGGTTGCGGATATCCACTTTGACTATAAGCTGGCCATTGCAGCCGCCGAGGGCGGTGCGTCAAAAATCCGGATCAATCCCGGCAACATCGGTGGTGAAGATCGGGTAGAAGCAGTGGTCAAGGTCTGCAAGGAACGGAATATTCCCATCCGTATCGGTGTCAACGGCGGAAGCCTTGATAAAAAGCTGCTTGAGAAGTACGGCCATCCCACAGCGGAGGCCTTGGTGGAGAGCGCTTTCGAGCATATTGCGCTGCTGGAAAAGTTTGATTTTTACGATACATGCGTATCTATGAAGTCTTCTGCAGTGCCTACAATGGTTGCGGCTTCCCGGCTGTTCCGCCAGAAGTGCGACTACCCGCTGCACATCGGTGTGACGGAGACCGGACCTGTAAAGATGGGTCTTATGAAATCTGCAATGGGTATCGGCGCGCTGCTGCTGGACGGCATCGGCGATACCATCCGGGTCAGCCTGACCGATGATCCTGTGGAAGAGGTATATGCTGCCAAGGATATTTTGAAAGCTGCCGGTTTGCGCAAGGAGGGTGTGAATATTATTTCCTGCCCCACCTGCGGCCGTACCCGTATTGATCTCATTGGCTTGGTAAACCAAGTGGATGAGGCACTGAAAAACTGTGAAAAACCCATTACCGTTGCGGTGATGGGATGTGTTGTCAACGGCCCAGGGGAAGCCCGTGAGGCTGACATCGGCATTGCCGGCGGCGATGGCTGGGGCATGCTGTTTGAAAAAGGTCAGGAGGTTGAGAAGCTTCCTTATGAGCAGCTTTTGCCCGCCCTGTTAAAGAGAATTGAGAGATTTTGAGGAAATACCATGTCTGAATCCGTAAGCTTGCTGAATATGTTCTCTCTTTACGAGCCGCCTGAGGCGCTGAAAAGCGTCCTTTCTCAGGCGGCCGTTGTTGCTGCGGATATCGACCCTGCCAAGCGCCGTGTGGATGTATGCATTTATTCTGATACGTACATAACCAGAGCGGTTCTAAACGAAGTTTCCGCACAAATCGTAAGTGATTATGGATTGAATCAATTGCAGATCACTGCTACCCATCCATCGGATCAGCTCCATTGTGTGGAACCGGAGGAACTGCGTGAGCTGTTTGTTGCGCAAAATTCCATGAACCGGGGCAGCCTTGCGGGTGCCCGCTGGGAATGGGAAGGACTGAAATTGACCGTTCATCTGGCAGGAAACGGAAAGAAGGAACTGGAAGAAGCGGTTTGCGTGGTATGCCGCCAGCTGCGGGAGCGCTTTGCCGCGGATGTAACGGTGGAAATCATAGCCGGTAAGAATCTGGAGGGCAAGGCTCTTCTGGAGGAAATGGAGCGCCTTCGTTCGGATGCCCTGTCGTCTGTTCCCAAAGCAGCAGTACCCGAGCAGAAGAAACAGCAAAATGCTGCCCCCAGCGAAGCGATCTACGGAAAACCCTTTAAGGGAAATGCGGTGTCCATGCAGGAACTGAACCTGGATATGGGCAGTGTCATCGTAGAGGGCCGTGTTTTTGCGGTGGAACACAAGGAACTGAAGAAGCGCAATGCCTGGGTGGTCAATTTTGACATGACCGATAATATGGGATCTGTGCGCATTAACCGGTTCATGGAAAGCGGTGAAGCAAAACCGATCCTGGATAATGTAAAAGAAGGCGCTGTCCTTCGGGTCCAGGGCAAGCTGATGGTCAATAATTTTGATAATGAGATGGTTCTGAAGCCCTATGCCATTATGCCCGGTACCATGCCCAAGCGAAAGGATACCGCGGAGGGCCAAAAGAGAATCGAACTGCACCTGCATACATCCATGAGTAATATGGATGCGCTGACCAGCACAAAAGCTGCCATCAAGCAGGCGGCTGCCTGGGGCCACCGTGCCATTGCTATTACGGACCATGGCTGCTGTCAATCCTTTACCGATGCGCTGCATGTGGTGGAGGATTGGAAAGGCGCGCCCAAGGTGGCGGGAACTGACGACACCATTAAGATCCTCCACGGCTGCGAGGGCTATTTTGTCAACGATGTGGACGACCGTATTGTTGTCCATGGCAAACAGGATATGACCTTTGACCAGGAGTTTGTGGCCTTTGACCTGGAGACTACCGGCCTGTCTTCTCAGACCGATACGATCATCGAGATCGGTGCTGTGATCATGAAAGACGGTAAGGAAGTTGATCGCTTCCAGACCTTCGTTGATCCCCACAGGACACTGGATAAGAAGATCGTGGAACTGACAGGCATCACTGATGAGATGCTGCAGGGTGCGCCCTCTATTGAGGAAGTGCTTCCCCAATTCCTTGAATTCTGCGGTGAAAGGGTTTTGGTGGCGCACAACGCCGATTTTGATACCGGTTTTGTCCGGGCAGCCTGTAATAAGCTGGGCCTGCCCTATACCATTACTTCTGCCGATACATTGATCCTTGCACAGAACTTGATGCCGCAGCTTGGTAAGCACAAGCTGGACATTGTGGCAAATGCGTTGAGCCTGCCGGAGTTTAATCATCACCGTGCGGCAGATGACGCTGTGATTTGCGGTATGATCATGGCGCGGTTCTTCCAGATGCTGATGGAGGAACACGGCATTGATACCTTGCAAAAGATCAATCCCGCAATGGAGGGTCTCCGCTCCCAGAACAGGATCGGTGACCGCCACGCGAGACATATTATCCTCTTTGCGAAAAACCAAATCGGACTGAGGAATCTCTATCAGTTGATTTCTCTTTCCAATCTGCAATACTTTAAGCGTGTTCCCAGAATGCCCAAGTCGGAGCTGCTCAGACTTAGGGAAGGTCTGATCATTGGTTCTGCCTGCGAAGCCGGCGAACTGTTCCAGGCGATTCTGGCAAGAAAGAGCGAGGATGAACTGAAGCGTATTGCTTCTTTCTACGATTTTCTGGAGATCCAGCCCCTGTCCAATAACCGTTTTATGCTGGAAAAGGGCCTCGCCAAGGATGAGGAAGAGCTGAGAGAGTACAATAGAATCGTTGTTCGCTTAGGTGAAGAACTGGGTAAGCCTGTTGTCGCCACCGGTGACGTTCACTTTCTGAATCCGGAGGATGAGATCTTCCGCCACATTCTCTTGGCAACCAAGGGGTTTGATGATGCGGACAAGCCGAATCCGTTGTACTTCAGAACCACCGATGAGATGCTGAAGGAATTCTCCTATCTGGGAGAGGAAAAGGCTTATGAGGTGGTAGTTACCAACACCAACCTCATTGCGGATATGTGTGAAACCATACGCCCGGTACCTCATAACCTGTTCGCTCCCAAAATCGAGAATTCTGTGGAAGATCTGAATGATCTGGTCTACGGAAAGCTTCACCGACTCTACGGTGAGAATCCTCCGGAGCTGTTCGTCAAGCGTGTGGAAACGGAATTGCACGATATCATTTCCTGCCATTACGATGTTATTTATATGTCCGCCCAGCGGTTGGTGCAGAATTCTCTGGAAAACGGCTATCTGGTTGGTTCCCGTGGTTCTGTTGGTTCTTCCATTGTGGCCTTTATGTCCGGCATTACGGAGGTGAATTCCTTCCCGCCACACTACCGCTGTCCAAATCCGGAGTGCAAGCATACCATTTTGGATGTGCCTAAGGAATTCAACTGCGGTGCGGACCTGCCGGATATGAAATGTCCGCTGTGCGGCGCTCAACTGGAAAAGGACGGCTTCAACATTCCCTTCGAGACCTTCCTTGGCTTCGGCGGTGATAAGGTTCCGGATATCGACCTGAACTTCTCCGGCGAATACCAGGCAGAAGCGCACAAGTACTGTATTTCTATGTTTGGCTCTTCCCACGTGTTCCGTGCGGGAACCATCGGCACGGTTGCTGAAAAAACAGCGTTTGGCTATGTGAAAAAGTATCTGGAAGAGCGGGGGAAAACAGCTTCCGGTGCGGAAAAGAACCGACTTGCGGCAGGTTGTGTCGGCGTGCGCCGTACCACAGGCCAGCATCCCGGTGGCCTTGTGGTTATTCCACAGGAAAATGAGATTTGGGATTTCTGCCCGGTGCAGCACCCGGCGGATGACCCAAAATCCGACCAGATCACCACCCACTTTGAATATCACTCCATGGAAGAAAATCTTCTGAAGCTGGATATGCTGGGTCATGATGATCCCACCATGATCCGCATGATGGAGGATATGACAGGTGTGGATGCCAAGACCATTCCCTTGGATGACAAGGGGACTATGTCTATCTTTACAACATCCAAAATCCTGGGATACGAGAATGATAAGCTCCTTGGACCTACCGGAGCGGTGGGTGTTCCTGAATTCAATACCCGCTTCACCCGTGGTGTTCTGCTGGACACCATGCCAACCAAGTTCGATTTCCTGGTGCGTATCTGTGGCTATACCCACGGTACTGACGTGTGGCTGGGTAACGCAAAGGATCTGATCAATTCCAAGACAGCCACTGTTGACCAGACCATCGGTGCCCGTGACGATATTATGATCTACCTGATCTCCTGCGGTATGCCGGATAAACGGGCATTTAAGATCATGGAGTCCGTCCGTAAAGGCAGAGGTCTGCCTCCCGGCGCGGAAGAAGAGATGGTGGCAGCCGGTGTTCCCGATTGGTATATCGGCTCTTGCAAGAAGATCAAGTATCTGTTCCCCAAGGCTCACGCAGTGGCTTACTGCATGATGGCTTTCCGCATTGCGTGGTTTAAGGTCTATCATCCGCTGGCATTCTATTCCGCTTACTTCTACCGCAGAAGCCAGAAAGGCGGCTTTGACGCGGTACTGATGACCAACGGTATGGACGCTGTTCTTGCCAATATCAATGCCATCGACAATAATGAAGATGCCACAGCCAAGGACGAAGATCTGCTGACTACATTGGAAGTGGTATACGAATTCTATCTGCGTGGTTTTGAATTCGCGCCCATCAGCATCTATGACAGCCACGCTACCAAGTTCCTGATCAAGGATGGAAAGATACTTCCGCCTTTTGTTGCTATCTCTGGTCTTGGCGAAAGCGCGGCCTGGGATCTGATGGAGGGTAGGGAAGGTAAGTCCTTTATATCCGTCGAAGAGGTGGCGGCTGCCTGTCCCAAAGTGTCCAAGACCCATATGCAAATGCTCAAAGAGGCCGGTGCTTTCGGTGATCTGCCGGAAACCAGCCAGGTCAGCCTGTTCTAAGGAGGTTTTGTTATGCAAGATATTGGTATGCAGTTTCATATTCGCTGTAAGGAAGGGGATGTGGGTCGGTATGTGTTCCTGCCCGGTGACCCCGGCCGCTGTGAAGCCATTGCAAAGCATTTTGATGATCCCGTCCATGTGGGAATGAACCGGGAATACAACATCTACACCGGTACACTGCTGGGTGAAAAGGTCAGCGTTTGTTCTACCGGCATCGGCGGCCCTTCCGCTTCCATCGCTATGGAAGAACTGGCAGCCATTGGTGCGGATACCTTTATCCGTGTAGGTACTTGCGGTGGTATCGACTTGAACGTGCTGCCCGGCGATGTGGTGGTAGCCACCGGTGCGATCCGGTATGAGCATACTTCTATGGAGTATGCGCCCATTGAGTTCCCGGCTGTTTCGGATTTTGAGATCGCTATGGCGCTGAAAGCCGCAGCACAGGATTTGGGCTACCGGGTACATACCGGTGTTGTACAGTGCAAGGATTCCTTCTACGGCCAGCACGCGCCTCAAAAATCCCCCGTCTACTATGAGCTGGAGCAGAAGTGGGAGAGCTGGAAGCGCCTGGGTGTCAAAGCCAGTGAAATGGAATCAGCCGCTCTGTTCGTAGTGGCGGCAGCGCTGGGTGTCCGCTGCGGCAGCTGCTTCCATGCGGTATGGAACCAGGAACGGGAAAAGCTTGGCATGGTCATGCCTATGACGGAGGATACTTCCGGCGCAATCAAGGTTGGCATTGAGGCAATGAAGCGTATCATTGCACAAGATAGAGGATAATAAAATCACTGGCCGTTGAGGAGTGTGTCTCTTCAGCGGCCAGTTATTATTCTATTCGGTATATCCCATGAAGAAGTCTTTGCTGCTGCTTCTTACAAAGGACGCATGGTGGGTGCCGGTGGGGGGATAACCGAAATGTTTTTTGTATGCCCGGAAAAAGGTAGAGTAATCGGAAAATCCACATTGTGAAAAAACAGACGTGGCTTTTGCACCCATGAAAATTTCCTGTCGTGCCAAATTGAGCCTGCGTTCTGTGATATACTGTTTGGGTGTTGTTTTCATATCTGTCTGAAATAACTGATATAGGTAGCTTCTGGAAACGCCAAGATGGCGGCAGATTGGATCGATACTGGACAGTGTGGTCAAGTGGTCATTTATATAGGTGATGGCGCTCAGTGTAAGGGGATTTTTGTCAGAAAGTTCATTGTGACCTGCCTGGGAAACCTGCAGGACAATGTTCAGCAGGACCTCTTCAACCAGAGAATATAAAATTCTGCCAAGGGAATCACCATTTAGCTTTTCGCAATAGAAATCCATTTTCTCAAATAGTTGGATCACAATGGAGTTGGAACCAAAACTGAACACGGACAGGTCACTGGGTATTTGTTGAATAAGCTTTCGGTTTTCTCCAGTAGGCTTGAACAGCAGATTGTAGCGATTGTAGGTGCTGTTCCTGTCGACCCGAATACAATGCTGTTGTTTCGGAGGTGTTAGAATTAAGGTGTTTTTGCGAACAGTATAAGCATTATCCTCCGTGAGATAGGAAATATCACCTTCCTTTACAAAGATGATCTCGTACATATCGTGATAGTGGGGACGGTTGTCCTGGGGTGTTTGATCTGTCTTCAAACAATGGTTGAAAAAAAGTGTACCATCCTCGTATTCTGATATGAACTGTACTTTCATGTAGTTCACCCCTTTACTGTTGGTCAGTATAGCTTAGAAGTGGAAAAAATGCAATATGCTTTTGCATAAAAGGTAATTCAAAAGAGAAATCTTGCGGTTATAATGGTATTATCAAGCTATATGATACAGGAGGCAGTTATGGAAAAAATGAAAATTGCAATCATTGGTCAAGGACGCAGTGGTCGTGACATCCATGGCAAATTCTTTAAATCAGAGAATAATACATTTTGCGATGTGGTTGCTGTTGTAGAACTGGATAAACAGCGGCGCAACCGCGCTTTGGAAGAATATCCGGGATGCAAGGTATATACGGATTATCAAGAGCTGTTCTCTCGGACAGACATCGATTTAGTGGTGAATGCTTCTTTCTCTGATATGCACTATCCCATTACAAAGGATCTGCTGAAGCATGGGTTCAACGTCGTGGTAGAAAAGCCCATGGCCCGCAACTACTATGAATGCTGTGACCTCATGAAAACTGCAAAGGACAATGACTCCCTACTGGCGGTTTTCCAGCAGAGCTTACTGGCCCCTTACTATGTTGTGCCCAAGACAATCGCTGACAGCGGCATACTTGGTGATATCAAGCAAGTGAGCATTCATTTTAACAGCTTGGGCCGCCGTTGGGACTGGCAGACTATGCAGTGCCGTTTGGGCGGCAGTGTGTACAATACCGGCCCGCATCCTATTGGTTTTGGCCTTGGTTTTCTCGGATTTTCTGACGATGTGCGTGTGGCCTATTCCAAGCTGGATCTTGCCATGACCAGCGGTGACGCAGAGGATTATGCGAAAATCCTCTTAACAGCACCCGGCAAGCCTGTGGTAGATATTGAGATCAGTTGTATGGATGCTTACAGCAGCTACAACATCAAGTTGCAGGGAACCAGAGGCACGCTGGAAGCCAATGGATCCGGCTATAAGATGAAATACTTTACTGATGAAGAAAATCCGTCGCAACCTTTGCAAACGGAAACTTTGCGTGACGAGCAGGGCTTGCCACAGTTTTGCAGCGAAAAGCTTATCATCCATGAACAGGAAGAGAAATTCAATGGGACAAGCTTTGATGTTGCAGTGAAGGAGTTCTATTGGATGGTTTATAACAAGCTCTATGACGGAACACCCATGACCGTTACACCGGAAATGGCTGCGAAGGTGATCAATGTCATTGAAACCGTTCATGGACAGAATCCTTTGCCCGTTATTTACTGAAGGGAGAAGCTATGAAATTACATGTATCCGATTTCCGGAAGGGAGATCATTTTGATGATGAGGCCATTGCGGCCTGTCTTTTGGAAAGAAAGAAGTACGAGAGCGCAGAGATCGTATTCGACGGCCCCGATTACTGGATATCCCAAGCCATTTGCCTGCCGTCCAACACCACCGTTATTATCGACGGCTGTGCCATCCGGCAGATCCCGGAGACCTTTGACAATGTGTTCCGGGGCGACAATCTGGAGATCGATCCCGAAAACCCCTGGGGCTCACCAATTTCCATAGCGCCTCTGGAAAATATCCGGATCCTAGGCAAAAACGGGGCGTCCATTGTGGGTCCCGAGAGAAACCGGATCGGCTGGCATAAAAACTTCCACGTTTACGAAAAAATGGTAGGCGATGACTGGGGCTGGCGGGCATTGACGATCTCTCTTTCCCGGTGCAAGGGCTTTGAGATCGGCAATCTCTACGTCGAAAAGACCCGGAACTGGGCCATTGCTTTCGATCTCTGCTGTGACGGCCACATTCACGATATTGAATTTAACTCCAACGTGAAAACCGGCGACGGTATCGACTTCCGGTCGGGCTGTCACCATTGCCTGGTGGAAAACATCACCGGAATCACGTCCGATGACACCATTGCCTGTACTGCTCTGTTTAGAAATGTGGTGCCTACCTATGATGGAAGATATCAATACCCCTGCGAGCCTACCAGAGGCCTCCTGAACCGGACCAAAGAGGAAAAGGATGTATCCCATATCACCATCCGCAATGTGAAAACCGGCGGACGGCACCACGGCATTATCTGCCTCGCCGCCAACGGCTGCCAGGTCCACCACATCCACATTGAAAACGTTACTGAGGATCCCACCTACGCGAAGGAACCCTGGCGGGAGGCCACGGTGAAGCTCTACACCGGTTATGGAACGGACTATACCCCCGGCGATCTGCATGACATTACCGTGGAGAATGTCAAAGGCGTTTACACTGACAATGCCCTCTTCTGTAACGCACAGGTGGAGAATGTACTGCTGAAAAATATCACCCATGAAAAAAATGACCCCTTACGGCTGGACTATCCGGAAGGAATCGAGATCCAAGAGTAATTCGAAATTAGACAATAGGGAAGCGCTGTCCTACTACACTTGAGGAGGAAGAATATGAGTAAGTGGATTGTTTCCGCCTTTGCGGATGAGCACAGCTCTGATCTGGCAGGTCAGATCGCAGCTTTGCAAAAATTTGATATTTCCCATATCGAACTGCGTTTTCTTGACGGGAAGAATGTTGCTGATCTGACCGCCGAAGAAGCAAAGCACGCAAAGAAAACACTGGATGATGGCGGCATCCGGGTCAGTGCTATAGGCTCTCCGCTGGGTAAGATCAATCTTGCGGATGATTTTGCCGCGTATTTGGAAAAGAGCAGAGGCGTTTTTGAGACCGCCAATATTCTGGGCACTGACAAGATTCGTATGTTCAGCTTCTACCTCCATGAGGGGAAAACCAGACAGGAGTGCCGCGGTGAGGTCATAGACAAACTGGGTGCTATGATCGATATGGCGGATACCTTTGGAGTGAAGCTTTGCCACGAAAATGAGGGCAAGCTTTACGGCGAGTCACCGGAACAATGTCTTGACTTGATGGAAGCCTTTGGGGGCAGGCTGGGATGCGTGTTTGATATGGGCAATTATACTTACTACGGTTATGAGCCGTGGCCGGAGTGCTATCATGCGCTGAAATCCTATATCACCTATTTCCATGTGAAAGACGCGCTGCCCGATGGATCCATCGTTCCGGCAGGCTGCGGTGCTAGTCATGTCAAAGAGATTTTGCATGCCTACCGGGATGAGTTCAAAAAGGACGTTCTGCTGACTATAGAGCCCCACCTGCAAACCTTCGATGGACTTAGTAAGCTGGTAACGACGGATTTAAAGAATCCCTATCGGTATCCTACGGCACAGGATGCTTTTGATGAAGGTGTCAGAAGTACGATTGCGTTGCTGTAAGGGGAGAGAATAGTATGAAAGAATTTGTAAAAGATTCACTTGCGGTGAAAATTATGCCCAATCGGGATGAAATGGGTAAAGTTGCTGCCGCGGATATTCATGATACCATCCTGCGGCTGCTGGAAGTAAAGCAAAGGATCAATATGATCTTCGCGGCAGCACCTTCTCAGAACGATGTGCTGGCACATTTGACTGCTTATGACGATATTGATTGGAGCCGCATCCATGCATTCCATATGGACGAGTATATCGGCCTGTCAAAGGAACTGTCGGATAAAAGCTTCGGTACCTATCTGAAAGAACACATTTTTGGAAAAGTGCCCTTTGGAAGCGTGAATCTGATCGATGCCACTGCCGTTGAACACGATGCGGAGTGCAGCCGGTATGCTGGCCTGTTGATGGACAATCCCACGGATATTGTAGTAATGGGCATAGGGGAAAATGGTCACATTGCTTTTAATGACCCTTGGGTTGCTGATTTCAACGATCCGGCACTTGTAAAGGTGGTTCCTCTGGATGAGATTTGCCGTATGCAGCAGGTCAACGACGGTTGTTTTGAGTCGTTGGATCTGGTGCCGAAACATGCCATTACCTTGACATGTCCGGCCTTGTTTGCCGGCTGCCATCTGTTCTGTATTGTTCCTGCAAAAACGAAAGCGGCAGCGGTGAAGCGGACACTGGAAGGGGAGATCGGTCATGACTGCCCTGCAACGATCCTTCGCAATCACAGTAGTGCAAAACTATATCTGGATGCTGACAGTAGCGCGGAGCTTACGTTATGAAAAGAATTAAAAGCAACAGAATCATATGTCCTAAATCGGTCGTCTCCGGATATCTGTACTTCGAGGACGGCAAGATTATCAATATCACAGACCGGGAATTACCGGTTGATGAAACTTACGATGTAGGTGACCATTGGGTGAGTCCCGGTTTTATCGATATCCATACCCATGGCGGTGGCGGGAACTCCTTTGCGGGAAGCAAAGAGGAGATTCTGAACGGCTGTAATTTCCATTTGCGTCATGGAACCACATCTATTTGCCCTACGATTTCTGCTGACCGTTTTGATAAAATGGCCCATTCCGTTGGGCAGATCGCATTGGCAATGAAAGACACTAGATTAAAAAGTCACATTATAGGCGCCCATATGGAAGGCCCCTATTTGTCAGCAGCACAAGCGGGAGCCCAGGCACCGTCCCATATCACACCGCCCGTCAGAGCGGACTATCTGCCGCTTTTGCAGCAGTATGGTGACGTGATCGCCCGGTGGACCTACGCGCCGGAAAATGACCTGGAGGGTGATTTTGCGGACGCACTGAAAGCGTATCATGTTGTTGCATCCGCTGGTCATACAGATGCGATTTACAGCCAGATGCGAAATGCAATGGAGCATGGTTGTAAGCTGGTAACACACCTATACTCCTGCACCTCTACCGTAACAAGAGATCATGGATTCCGTCGTCCCGGTGTCATAGAAACGGCATGGTTGGAAGACAATCTGGATGTAGAGATCATTGCTGACGGAAAGCATCTGCCGAAAGACCTTTTGCGGTTGATATACAAAATCAAAGGCAGTGACCACATCGTACTGGTCACGGACAGCCTTGCGCTTGCTGGTTGTACCCAGACTTACGGGTTTATGCAGGATACCGAATATATCATTGAGGATGGTGTGTGTAAGCTTCTTGACAGAAGCGCCTTTGCAGGCAGTATTGCCACAGCGGACCGTTTGGTGAGAGTGATGGTCAAGGATGTTGGCATTGATGTACCGGAAGCGGTGAAAATGATCACACAGATCCCTGCACGCATTATGGGTCTTGGAAATAAGGGAGCTGTTGCGGTCGGGTATGATGCTGACATTGTTGTCTTTGATGATGATATACAGATTCAACAGGTTTTTGTTGGAGGTTTCCTAACTTAAAAGCCTCTTACCCCAAAAGATGAATCTAAAAAACGGAAGCGCGGTTTATGACCGGGCGCTTGTTCGCAGAAACGAAGCTCCACTACCGGTAACACATTACGTTACCGGTAGTGTTGTTGTGAGAGCAAATTACGGGTCTGAGTCGTTATTATGCCGCCTTTTTGCATAAAATTGGTACAAATCTTCTCAATTTTCCCTAAAGAAATCCGCTATCTCCAATGGTAAAATAATAAAAACGTGAAAGGACATTCTGATATGAGAATAGTTTTTCAAGGCGATTCCATTACGGACGCCGGCAGAGTCTACACAAATGATGCCATTGCAGGCCACGGCTATCCGCTGCTTGTTAAGGGAGAACTGGGTTTTGCCGCACCGGGCAAATTCGAGTTTGTAAATAGAGGTATCAGCGGCAACCGCATTGTTGACCTCTATGCCCGCATGAAACACGATATCATCAATTTAAAGCCGGATATTATGAGCATTCTCATTGGCGTAAACGATGTTTGGCACGAGTTCGGTGTAAGTCCCAACGGCGTGGCTGCGGACAAGTATTTTAAGATATACGACATGCTGATTGAAGAGCTGAAGGCTGCACTTCCCGATCTCAAAATCATGATTCTTGAGCCGTTTATATTAGAGGCTGCAATCGTGCCGGAGGCGTGGGCAACAATGGAAAGCCGCGAACAGGTCCGAAGCGAAGTCCAGATGCGGGCCAAAATGGCGAAGAATATCGCAGAAAAGCATGATCTGGTATTTGTTCCCCTGCAGGAAGGCTTTGATGCGCTTTGCCTGCAGGCACCTGCCCAGTACTGGCTCGGTGATGGTGTTCACCCCTCCACCATGGGTCATGAATACATCAAGAATCAATGGATGAAAGCATTCCGGACCCTTGGCGTGTAACTTTTTTTAGATTCTTTGATGCATAAAGCTACGGCTGAGTTCCTTGTGGGGACTCAGCCGTTTATTCTTCTCAGATTTTGCATAAAATTGGTACAAATCTTCTCAATTTTCCCTAAAGAAATCCGCTATCTCCAATGGTAAAATAATAAAAACAAGAAAGGACGTGAGCTTATGATCCGTATTGGCGTTGTTAATATCGACGTATCCCATCCCAAAACTTTTTCCCAAGTTCTGAAAACCATCGGCAGGGCCCGTTACGCAGCGGTATATAACGAAGGCTTCCGGGATTCAGAGGAAGTGGAAGGGTTCCGGAGTATGGCCGGGTTAGATAATGTTTGCACATCCGTGGAGGAACTGGTTGACTGCTCCGATGTAGGTTTCATCCAAGCCTGTAACTGGGACAAACATCTGGAGCATGCAATTCCCTTTATTGATGCCGGAAAACCGGTGTTCATCGACAAGCCCATAGCAGGCAATTTGGCTGATTGCTGCAAGCTTTTGGCGTTGGAGGCCGCTGGTGCTGTGATCATGGGTTCCTCGTCCGTTCGTTATTGCGATGAAATTCAATCCTTTCTGGACGCTCCCAGGGAGGAGCGGGGTGACCTACTCCATGTTTCCGTCACTGTGGGTGTGGACGAATTCAACTATGCCATTCATGCCGTCGAAGGCATCTGTGCACTGGCAGAGTCCCATCCCAAGTCCGTCCGGTGGTTGGGAGAGACATGCCGGGACGGTCAGTGCCACAACAGCTATTTCATCACCTTTGAAAGCGGTACTACCGCAACTTGCCACTGTGTGCAGCCCCAGTTTCTGCCCTTCCATATGGTGATCCTCACCAGCCGTAATAGTTACTGCTTTACTATTGATAACAACAAGCTCTATTGTCCTATGCTCACAGAGATCTGTAACAAACTGGAGGGCAAGGAAAGCCGTCTGGCACCGGTGTCGGAACTGATATGGCCTATACGTATACTTCTTGCCGGAAAACTCTCCCGTCAGCAAGGCACAGTAATATCGGTGATGGACCCGTCTCTGGAAACTATCAACTTTGATGGTTATGCCTTTGAAAAAGGCTATGCCACCGCAGCCAAACCTATGTACCTTTGAGGAATTATTATGAATATTCTGCAAGCTCATATCGGATGTGAAAAAGAACCCCTGCTGAAACCTTTCGGTTTTAAAGGCAATGCCATCACCTGCCTGTGGCAGATAGCTGTACGCCTAAAAACGGAAAGTATGGAAGCCGTGGGTCTGGGTGTCCAGAGTGTCCTTTGGTCAGATGCGAGGGTATTTACCCATTGGGGTGAAGCAGAGGGTAATAATTTGATGTACCGCACCACTGCCTTCGCCTTGTCACAGCTTTTGACTCAGCCCCTTCACCACCCGAAATTCATAATGGCGGAACTCTTTGATAAAACCTACGCCTATGCACAGGAAATTACCGGAATGCCGGAACTACGAAAAAGCTTTGTACGCAACGCCCTGATTCCATTGGATATGGCTTTGTGGCAGCTTTGGCTAAAGAGCCGGGGTGACCCTTCTTTTGACAACATCTGGGATATTCCCAATACTCCTCACAGCAGCCTTGCCAATATTCCCTTGATTACCTACGGTACCGGAGAAGCCGAGATTCTAACCCTTGCCAAGGCAAATACACCCCTGTTAAAGATTAAAATAGGTTCAGACCCAAAGGGGAACGGCTCTACGTCTGATATGCTACAGTGGGATTGTAATCGCTTGCTGGAGATCCACCAATTGGTAAAAGAAATTTTTACAACCTACACGGAATCCGGCCATATTCTCTACTACTTAGATGCCAATGGCCGTTATGACAGCAGAGAAACGCTGCTGCGGCTACTGGATTTTGCCGAAAAACATAATGTGTTGGAACGGGTTGTTCTGTTGGAAGAACCGTTTCCAGAGGATAGTCCAATCTTTGTAGGGGATCTGCCGGTGCGGGTTGCCGCAGATGAAAGTGTCCACGGTATGCACGAACTCCTTGACCGCTATGCTTTGGGTTACAGTGCGCTGGCATTAAAGCCTATTGCCAAAGGTATCTCTGCATCATTGGAAATGGCACAGTTTGCCCTTGAGAAGGGTATGGTCTGTTTTTGTGCTGACTTGACAGTAAATCCCTTGATGGTCACATGGAATCAGTGCGTAGCCGCCAGGCTGCCTCGGCTGCCAGGTATGCTGACGGGCGTAGTTGAGTCTAATGGAAGTCAGAATTACACCAACTGGCAGATTATGAAAACCAGACATCCTGCATATGGTCGCCCTTGGTTAGAACCGGTAAACAGTATTTATTCCCTTGATGATGAATTTTTTGCCGTCAGTGGCGGCATTTTTAACCCAGTACCTTACTATAGCGCGTTGGCAAATCAGGAGGTGTATCCCTTTGATCAATGACATTTATACCTTAGGTATACTAGGTTGCGGAATGATTGCCCATTACCATGCCAGATCAATATTGGAACTCCCTCGGGCAAGGCTTGTAGGTGCTTTCGATCGTAACAGCTCAACCTGTAACAGTTTCTGCCAAAGCTATGGCATCGTTTCCTTTAACAGTATGGAGTCTCTGATAACCGCAGAGAGCATTGATGTGGTATGCATATGCCTGCCCAGCGGTCTTCACTATGAGGCTGTCATGGCTTGCATCAGGGCAGGAAAGCATGTGATTGTAGAAAAACCGATGACCTTTACCGCGGCTGAGGCGGAGAATATCATAACCACTGCTGAGCAGGCAGGTGTTCGAGTTTCAGTGATCTCTCAGCTGCGCTATACAGATGCGATAGCCCAACTAAAGGCTGCAGTAGATGCGAATTGGTTTGGTAAACTAGCCACAGTAGATGTTTATATGAAATATTTCCGTGAGCCTGCCTACTACAGCGTCAGCAACTGGAAAGGAACTCTGAAAATGGACGGTGGCGGCGCATTGATGAATCAAGGCATCCATGGCGTGGATCTGCTGCGCTACATCGCTGGCCCTGTAGTATCGGTGCAAGCTGTTGCGGCCACTCGATATCATGCTATTGAGGCAGAAGACACTCTGTCCGCTGTGATGGAGTTTGAAAGCGGTGCTTTGGGAGTGTTACAAGCGACTACCTCAGTATATCCGGGTTTTAATCGTCGGCTGGAGATTTGCGGCAGTGAAGGGACCGCGATTCTTCAGGAAGATGCTATTGTTTACTGCGCCTTTCGGAATCAATCCAGATCACTGCCCTGCAGACAATCCCAGCACGATACCGGTGGTCGTCCTGACGGTATGGACCATAGCCTGCATAAGAAGCAAATCGGTGATTTCTTGACATCCATAGAAGAAGGCTCTAAACCCTTTCTGGATGCCAGAGAAGGCAAAAAGGCTGTGGAGATCGTCGAAGCAGTCTATACCTCAGCAAAAACAGGTAAAAAAATATATCTTTCTACAAAAAAGTAAGGAGGAAAATAGAATGAATCAGAAAGTACGCGTGGGGATTATTGGCGCCGGTGGCATTGCGAACGGTGTCCATATGCCGAGTCTGGCAGAAATTGAAGAATGTGAGGTCGTCGCCATTTGTGACCTCCATATTGACAAAGCAAAGGCGCTGGCAGATAAGTATGGTGTTAAGTCTGTCTACACTGTCTATCATGAGATGCTTGCTAAGGAAAGAATGGATGCTGTATATGTTCTGGTCAATCCTGACTGTACATTTCGGGTGGCAGATGACTGCATGAAGGCTGGTTTCCATGTAATGATCGAAAAACCCCTAGGCATTGATTCCTATCAGGCCCATTCTCTGGCCAGAACGGCCAAGACTACCGGTCGTATTGCAGCAGTGGCTATGAACCGCCGTCACATGCCCGTGATCCAAGAGGTGTTGCGGCGTCTCCGGGCCGTTACCCCTATTACCCAAATTGATGGCCGTTTTATGAAATACTGCGATATTGCCGAGTGCTGGAACTATTCCAGTGCTTATAACTGCGATATCATTCATGCTATTGACTTGGTACGCTATATGGCTGGCTCCGAACCCAAGTGCGCAGGTACAGTTATCGGTCGGTTTGATTCATCCGTGGATAACGCCTGGTCCAGTGTTATTGAATTTGAGAACGGCATTCTTGCTACTCTGCGAGCCAACTATCAATCCGCCGCACGCATCCACGATTTTGAGATCCATGGTCCCAATGCATGCGCTTTTATCAACATCGGATTTGCCGATACCCGCTGCGAAGCAAAAATCATCTACAACAATGGCAAGCAGATCTACTCCGCTGCGTCTGCCGGAGTAGGTGACTTTTTCATTGAGGAGCTGGATGGAAAAGAAATTGCCGGAGGCAGCGAATATCACCAGTATTACGGATATAAATCAGAAGATCAGGACTTTATCCGCTGTGTGTTGAAGGGTAGCAAACCTCTGTGTACCGCTGAGGATGCAGCTCGATCTATGGATATGATGGAAATGTTACTCCGAAGGCAAGTAAACTGATTTACAGATTGTCTTTTTTCAAAGATTTGCTAAAATAATAAGCAAGAAACCAAGAGGGGGATTGCATATGTCACGCTATGTCACCGTATCTTCGGTAAGCCTCAGTCCTATCTATACCTATGATCAAAATCTACCGCAAGGTATCACGATGACCGATCGAATCCTGCAAATGTTGGAGCAGGAGATTTATCCGGTGTTGCTTGATCGCCCGGATATTATCGTGCTACCGGAATACTGCGATCTGCTCTACGGTGGTGTTGTTGCTGACAGTATACGCCTACAGAGGGAAAACGGTAACCGTGTTCTGGAATGCCTGCGGCGCATAGCCCGGGAAAACCACTGCTACATTACCTACCCCAGCCGAGTGGTACTGCCCGACGGTACTGCCCGAAATGCTGTGCGGATGATTGACCGTGAAGGCAATATCATGGGTTCCTATCACAAAAACTTTGTGGTGGTTACGGAAACAGAAGATTACAATGTTCTGGCAGGTAAGAACATCCCAGTATTTTCCTGTGATTTCGGCAGAGTTTGCACACTTTTGTGTTTTGACTTAAACTTTGAAGAGAATCGTAAGCGTGTAAAAAAACTAAAGCCGGACATCACCCTGTTCTGCTCCCATTTTCACGGGAGCTTTCAACAGAATTTCTTTGCTTATGACACCCGCAGTTATTTTGTCAGCGCGCTAACAAAGGCACCCTGTGACATTCTTTCACCTTTGGGTGAAAAAATTGCCGGTAGTACCAATTATTTTCCACACGTTACAGCCCGACTCAATCTGGACTATGCTGTGTGCCACCTGGATTTCAACAAGGCAAAATTTGAAGCTGCTAAGGAAAAGTACGGAGATAAGATCCGAATTCATGATTCCGGCTACTTGGGGGCGGTACTGTTGACCAGTGAAACTGCGGAGTTCAGTATCCAGCGGGTATTGCGGGAGTTTGAAATTGAGGAACTGGACGACTATTTTGCCCGTTCTGTACGGCACCGGAAGCAACACATGGAATAACCGAGAGGTATGTGTCTATGAAACTGGCCCAAACAAAAGTCCACTGGGCAGAGGTCTGCTCATATCCGGCTTACGGCAGGATTGATCGTCATAACCATGATTTTTTCCACTACATCTATGTTATGGCTGGGGCGGGGGAAATCGAGATCAACGGATACATCTATCACTTTCAACCCAAACATATGTATCTAGTTTCTCCGGGGATCCAGCACACCTTCTGCAATTCTCAGGAAGAGCGCTTGATCACCATGGAGATCAAGTTTGACTGTACTGATACCGCCATGGCACAAAAACTCCGGGCATTACCTCTCCAGATGGATACCGCAAGTACACCGGTATTGTCCATTCTCCATAACATCCGCAGAGAGGGTTTCCAAAAGTCCAGCTATTATCATGATATTATTGGACTAAACCTTAATGAAATCTTTCTGCATTTGCTTCGCATCGCCGGAAAAGCACAGCCGCAGGAACTTCAAGGAGATTTTTCGGCAGTATTGGAATACATCGAGAGCAATCTTCACTGTGACATCAACCTTCAGGATCTGGCTAATATTGTCTGTCTTGAAAAAACATACTTTTTGAAACGGTTCAAGCAGTTCATCGGCGTGACACCTATGGTTTATACCCGCAATGCCCGTATCCGCCGGGCAAAGGAGCTGCTGGCCTATTCAGATATGAATGTGACCCAAATTGCGGAAGCCGTTGGTTTCCGGTCAATTCATTATTTCACCAGACAATTTACTGATTTGGAAGGCTTATCTCCCAGCCAATATAAGCGGCTTCACTGGCTCCCGGAAAGGGAAGCGTAGCAATTTAACACACGACATCATAGGTGTAATTAGGCGGTAAGCCCGATTACATGGTTACAAAGAAAGGGGTTTTCTTGTGAAAATAACATTTATGGGAGCAGGGAGTACGGCATTTGTCAAAAACGTATTAGGCGACACAATGCTGACACCGGCTTTGTGGGATGCGGAGGTTGCGTTATATGATATTGACGCACAACGTCTGGAAGATTCCCGGCTAGTGATTGAAACAATGAACCGAACGCTGAACCGGAATCGCGTACATGTTACTACCTATCTGGGATTGGAAAATCGTAAGGACGCGTTGTGCGGGGCAAATTTTGTGATTTGTGCCATACAGGTCGGTGGTTATGAACCTTGTACCGTCATCGACTTTGAGATCCCAAAGAAGTATGGACTTCGGCAGACTATTGGCGATACATTGGGTATCGGCGGTATTTTCCGTGCATTGAGAACCATTCCTGTGCTCCGGGACTTTGCCCGGGATATGGAGGAGGTCTGCCCTGATGCGTGGCTGCTGAACTATGCGAACCCCATGGCTATTCTTACCGGCTATGTGCAGCGGTATACCGGCGTTAAGACAATTGGCCTTTGTCACAGCGTGCAGATATGTGTCCCCGCTCTGCTGGATAGTCTTAAGATGGAAGACTATGCTGACAATTATATCGCAAGCATCGCCGGTATCAATCATATGGCATGGCTTTTAAAGCTGACGGACAAGCAAGGTAACGATCTTTACGGAGAAGTGCGCCGCCGCGCTAAGGAAAAGAATGCCCAGGAAAAGCATGGGGATATGGTGCGCTTTGATTACCTCGATAAGCTTGGCTACTATTGTACGGAATCCAGTGAACACAATGCAGAGTACAATCCTTTCTACATTAAGGCGGGGCGGGAGGATCTGATTGAGAAATTCAATATTCCTCTGGATGAGTACCCACGCCGTTGTGTGAATCATATCAATGATTGGGAGTCACAGCGAGAAAAACTGATTTCCGGAAAATCTTTAGAGCATACCAGAAGCAGAGAGTATGCTTCCCGTATTATGGAAGCCATGATCACGGATATGCCCTACACCATTGGTGGTAATGTGATCAATAATGGTGTGATTTCGAATCTACCGAGAGAAGCCTGCGTGGAAGTTCCCTGTGTGGTAAATGCCAGCGGCATTACTCCCTGCTATGTAGGAGATCTGCCTCTGCAGCTGGCAGCGATGAATTCCAGCAACATCTATCCCCAACTGCTGACCATCGAGGCAGCACATACCGGCAAGCGGGATCTGATCTATCAGGCAGCAATGATGGACCCACACACCAGTGCGGAACTTTCCACAGACGAGATTGTGTCTTTGTGTGACGAACTAATCGCTGCCCATACTGCAGCAGGATTCCCAATTACCGCGGTTTGAGAGCGACTTCACGATCTAAAGTAAAAAAGAATGGGCGTCAATAGACTGCCCATTTGCTTTTTGAATTTCATTTGGCCTTTACCTTCGTTTGTATAGGAATCTGGGAAAGAATGACCGCAATAAACATCAGCACACATCCCAGTGTTTCCTGCTGTGTCATCGTCTCCTTTAAAATGAGCCATCCTGCAAGTACCGCAAATACCGATTCCATACTCATAATAAGGGATGCAGCAGCGGGTTCCACATTTTTCTGGCCTATGATCTGGAAGGAGTAGGCGGCACCCATAGAAAGAAAACCTGCGTAGCACAGAGGGAACCAGCAGTTTAGTAAATTGGCAACACTGACATCTTCGGCAAAACACGTAATGATTGCGGAACCAACAGCACAAACGGCGGCCTGCAGGCAGTTAAGCCGAAGCGCATCGGTATCACCTGCAAAGTGATCGACGGCCAGAATCTGCACGGCAAACATCATAGCGCTTCCTAACAATAGAATGTCGCCAATATTGATTCGGGATACTCCGGCAAAGCTGAGCAGATAAAGTCCAATCACAGCTATGGCAACACTGATAGGTACCATGTAAGAGAGCTTCCTTTTTAGAAACAGACCGAATACCGGAACAAGAATGATGTACATTGCGGTCAAAAAGGCTGCCTTTCCGGCGGTGGTATACACGATACCTACCTGCTGCAGATTGCAGGCCAGAAACAGTGGGATTCCGCAGAATAGACCTGCCTTCCAAAGCTTTTTGTCTTTCCATCCCTTCAGAAAGCTCTTTTTCTCTTTTTTATCGAAGCACCATATAACGACCAGCAAGCCAATCACAGCCAGTGCGCAGCGGACAGCCTGAAATGTAAAAGGACCGATGTGATCCATGCCGACGCTCTGCGCAATGAAGGTCGTTCCCCAAATGAAAGTTGCAAGCAGCAGACAGAGGCTGCCGCGAAGTTGATTTTTCATAAGCATCACCGCACCATAGTTTAGCACAAAGGAGCGTTGTTTGCAATTGCAATTTACAAAAGCTGTGGTATAATGAAGAAAAAGTACGCAAGGAGGAATTAATTATGGAACAAACAAACAAGATCCGCAAGCGCTCTGAGATCCCGGTAGAGGATACCTGGGCAACCGAAGACCTGTATATCAGTGATGAGGCATGGGAACAGGAACTGGCGACCATCGGTGCAGACCAGGAAAAGCTGCAGACATTTGCCGGCCGGCTGGCAGAAAGCGCCGATGTGCTGTATGATTATCTGACATTCATGGAGGCGCTGGATGAAAAAGTCTCCTTGCTGGCTAACTACTGCATGCGCAAGGGAGATGAAGATACCCGCAACCCGGTTTACCAGGCCATGGGCGGTAAGTTCCGCAGCATTATGGTGGCACTGGGTGCTGCCGGCAGTTTCGAGACGCCTGAGATCATGGCAATCTCTGATGAGACTTTGGACGGCTTCTACGCCGCACAGCCGAAGCTGGAGCGCTACCGCCGTTATCTGACCAACATGCGCCGCCGTAAGGCCCACACACTGTCTGCTGCCGAAGAAAAGCTTCTGGCTGCCGCCGGTGAGATCTCCGGTACTGCCAGCGATGCGTTCGGCAAGTTCTCCAATGCCGATTTGACCTTCCCCGATGCCATGGACAGTGAGGGTAAGGCCCATCCCGTCAGCCAGGGAACCTTTGTCCTGTGCGAGGAAAGCAATGACCGGGTTCTGCGCCAGAATGCCTACGAAAGCCTGTACCGCACTTATTTGAAGTTTAAGAATACCGCTGCCGCTCTGCTGAACGGCCAGAACAAGCAGTTGAAGTATTTTGCTGAGGCACGCAAATATCCCAATGCCTTTGAAGCATCGCTGGACCGCACCAATGTGCCGACATCCGTATATCTGAACCTGATTGAAGCGGTTCATCAAAACATGGATAAGATGCACCGCTATGTCCGCCTGCGCAAGAAGCTGCTGGGTGTTGACGAACTGCATTTCTATGATGTCTATACCTCTTTGGTCGAGGGCGTAGACAAGTATATTCCCATTGAGGAAGCCAAGCAGACCGTTTATGATGCACTGGCACCTCTGGGTGAAGATTACCGCAAGATCCTGAAGGAAGGCTTTGAAAACCGCTGGATCGATGTCTATCAGAATGAAGGCAAGCGCAGCGGCGCTTACTCTGCCGGTGCTGCCGTCCATCCCTTTGTGCTGCTGAACTATACCGGCACTTTGGACAGCCAGTTTACCTTGGCTCATGAGATGGGCCACGCGCTCCATTCCTATCTGTCCAACAAGCACCAAAACCCCATCGATTCGGACTATGTGATCTTTGTTGCGGAAGTGGCTTCCACCTGCAACGAGGCGCTGCTGATGGAATATCTGCTGGGCAAGACCACCGATAAGAAGGAGCGGGCATATCTTATTAACCACTTCCTGGATCAGTTCAAGGGTACGCTGTACCGGCAGACCATGTTCGCTGAGTTCGAACTGAATATCGGCCGCATGGTCAGTGAGGGCAAGACACTCACTGCCGATGTGCTGTGTGCCGAGTACCGCCGTCTGAACGAGCTGTATTTCGGACCCGATATGATCGTGGACGATGAGATCGCCATGGAATGGGCAAGAATTCCCCACTTCTACTACAACTATTATGTCTTCCAGTATGCGACAGGCTACTCTGCTGCCATTGCGCTGTCTCGTAAGATCCTGGCAGAGGGTGAGAGCGCTGTGAAGGATTATATCGGCTTCCTGTCCGGCGGCTGCTCCAAGAGTCCTATCGATCTGCTGAAGGGCGCCGGTGTTGATATGACCGGTCCCGAGCCTGTCAATGAGGCACTGCAGCTGTTTGGCCGTCTGCTGGATGAGATGGAAGAACTGACGAAGGATATGTGATGAAAGAAATCTATTTGCCAACCCTTCACTGGTTTGCCATGAAGAACCCTTTTACCGGTTCCTGTGGAGAATTCCGGTTCAAGGCAGAGCCCAAGGTCGTCATGGCAACCCCCAAAGAAGTGGATTTCGAACAAAGCACCATCTTTTGCCAGTATTGGCATGGCCCTTTCTGCTATGAAAAAAGCGAAATGGAGGGGGAAGAAACCTTCCCCCTTACCGAAGAGGGAAGGATTGCCATGAAGACATGGCTGGAAGACCATATTTAATCAGAATAATGTGGAAATCTGCGGAATAATCATTGACATTCCATGGATTTGTGGTAAAATAATTTGGCGTGTGATTGCGCTTATATGTAAAGACAATGCAAAAGCCAAGCAGAAGAAAGGTCTTTAGCGAGAGGGGAACGGTGAAAGCCCTCGTCTGGAATGCTGCAAGCCACTTTTTGCGTCGCCCGGGATGACCGGGACGGGTGCTCCCGTTACAGAGCATCTAAGATGCCGCTTTTGCGGTGAATTAGGGTGGTACCGCGATTTTAAGTCGCCCCTATTGTGTAGGGGTGACTTTTTATTTTTGTGGCCCATCTTACGAATAACAATTACAGTATATTATTAACGGAGGTTATTTCATATGGATCCCAAACCCTTTGGCGTAAACGAATTACGCGAAATGTTTTTGAAGTTCTTCGAGAGCAAGAACCATCTGCGTCTTCCCAGTTTTTCTCTGATCCCCCAGAACGACCAGTCCCTGCTGCTGATCAACTCCGGCATGGCACCCATGAAGCCTTATTTTAAGGGCGAAGTGGAGCCTCCCCGCCGTCGTGTCTGCACCTGCCAGAAGTGCATCCGTACCGGTGATATCGAGAATATCGGTAAGACCGCCCGCCACGGCACTTACTTTGAAATGCTGGGTAACTTCTCCTTTGGCGACTACTTTAAGAAGGAGTCCCTGCGCTGGAGCTGGGAATTTCTGACCAGCCCTGAGTGGGTAGGTCTGGACCCTGAGCGCATGTATCCTACCGTCTATGAGCATGACGATGAGGCTTGGGACATCTGGACCAAGGAGATCGGTGTTCCCGAAGAGCGTATGACCCGTCTGGGTAAGAAGGATAACTTCTGGGAGCATGGTGCTGGCCCCTGCGGTCCCTGCAGTGAGATCCACTACGACCGTGGTGAAAAGTACGGCTGCGGCAAGCCTGATTGCCGTCCCGGCTGTGATTGTGACCGTTTCATGGAAGTATGGAACAACGTGTTCTCCCAGTTCGATAACGACGGACAGGGCAACTACACAGAGCTGGTGCAAAAGAACATTGACACCGGCATGGGCCTGGAGCGTCTGGCGGTTGTTTGCCAGGGCGTGGGCAGCCTGTTCGATGTGGATACCGTCATGAACATCACCAACCATGTGACCCGGATCACCGGCGCTTCCTACGGCCAGAGCTTCAAGACCGATGTGAGCCTGCGTGTTATCACCGATCATGTCCGTGCTTCTACCTTCATGATCGCGGACGGTGTTCTGCCTTCCAACGAAGGCCGTGGCTATGTTCTGCGCCGTTTGCTGCGCCGTGCCGCCCGTCACGGCAAGCTGTTGGGTGTGAATAAGCCTTTCCTGTTTGAAGTTGTTGGCACTGTTATCAAGGAAAACGAGACTCACTACAGCTATCTGCGGGAGCGTGCTGAGTATATCACCCGTATCGTCAAGATCGAGGAAGAGAATTTTGCCCGTACCATTGATACCGGTATGCGCATTTTCGCTGAGAAGATGGTCGCCCACAAGGAAAAGGGCGAGACCGTGTTCTCCGGTGCCGACGCTTTCCTGCTGGCTGATACCTACGGTTTCCCCATTGACCTGACTGCTGAAATGCTGGAAGATGAAGGCATGACCGTGGATATGGATAAGTATGTGGAGTGTCGTGAAGAGCAGCGGGTTCGTGCCCGTGAGGCCCGTAAGGCTCTTGGCGATTTGGGCTGGGCAGGTATTGACCTGGGCCTGGATACCACTCCCACCGCGTTCCTGGGTTATGACTATTACAACAGCGAAGCCAAGGTGCTGGCTGTTTGTGTTGGTGAAGAAGTTACCGGTTCCATTACCGGCGGTGAAAGCGGCATTATCGTTCTGGACAGAACTCCCTTCTATGCAGAAATGGGCGGCCAGGTGGCTGACCATGGCACCATTCTGGTCGGTGACAGCCGTTTTGAAGTCACTAATGTTTTAAAAGATAAGGGCGGCAAGTATCTGCACCACGGTAAGATGGTCAGCGGCACCATCAAGGTCGATGACACTGTTTGTGCAGCCATCGATGTGGATCGCC
The DNA here is from genome assembly GCA_045606145.1 of Faecousia sp. Lineage (GTDB taxonomy): Bacteria > Bacillota > Clostridia > Oscillospirales > Oscillospiraceae > Faecousia. Next base: position 50,743 of record JAZURG010000055.1, on the reverse strand, counting down.
GTAAGGCCATCATGCGTGCCCACTCCGCAACCCACCTGCTGCAGAAGGCGCTGACCGCCGTTCTGGGTGACCATGTCCATCAGGCCGGTTCTCTGGTAGAGCCCGACCATCTGCGTTTTGACTTTACCCACTACTCCGCTATGACTCCTGAGGAAATGGCAAAGGTAGATGCAATCGTCCAGGCTGCGGTGCTGGAAGGCTATCCGGTGGATGTTCGTGAAATGTCCATTGACAAGGCGAAGGAGATCGGCGCTACCGCTCTGTTCAGTGAGAAGTACGGCGATACAGTTCGTGTTGTTAACATGGGTAATTACTCCATCGAGCTGTGTGGCGGTACCCATCTGGACAATACCGCTAAGGTTGGCCCCTTCCGTATTGAGAGTGAGGGCAGCGTTGCCTCCGGTGTCCGCCGTATTGAGGCCATTACCGGTAAGGCATGTCTGGAGGATATGCAGAAGAACCGGGAGCTGATCTACAGCACCTGCGCCCAACTGAAGGTAAAGCCCTCTGAACTGGAAGACAAGATCCATGCACAGGTGGAAGAGATCAAGGGCTTGAAACGAGCTATTGAGACCTTCAAGGCAAGAGAAACTGCCGGTGAGACCGAGCGTTTCCTGTACGGTGCCCGTACTATCAGCGGTGTTCATGTGATTACCGCAACTGTGCCCGATGCTGATGCCGGCAAGCTGCGCCAGATGGGTGACCTGCTGCGGGACAAGGATCCTTCCGTTGTAGCGGTACTGGCTGCTGTCAACGGTGATAAGCTGACCTTCCTGGCTGCCTGCGGTAAGGAGGCAGTTGCCAAGGGAATCAAGGCCGGTGATCTGGTGAAGCTGGTCTGCACCGCCTGCGGCGGCAGTGGCGGCGGTAAGCCCGACAGCGCTATGGGCGGCGGCAAGGATATCAACAAGATGGATGATGCCCTGGCTAAGGTCGATGATTTTGTAGCTTCTAAGCTGAACTGATATTCCAGGGACACCGCCTTTGCGGTGTCCCTGTTTCTAAAGGGAGGGTCGCGTATGAGAAAACTGATGTGGTTCAGCATAGGCTTCTGCGCGGCCTGTGTGCTGGGTGTGTATCTTCTTCCAAGAAGTATCGCATTCCTGCTTGGTTTGCTGCTTTTAGTGATGGGAGTCGCTTTGTTGTGCCTTCGCAGAAAGGATTGGGTGCGCATCTCGGCAGTAATATGTATTGGTATTGCAATCGGCTTACTATGGTATAGACTATATGATGCCACCAAGCTTTCCGCTGTAAGATCAGTTGATGGCGAAATCAGAACGATTACGATAGAATGTAATGATTTTTCCTTTGAGTCCGACTACGGTATTACGGCAGACGGTGTGACAGAAGTGGCCGGTAAGCACTGTCAAGTCCGTTTCTATTTGAATCAGAAGCTTCAGCTTTCACCTGGCGACCGTGTGACAGGGGAATTCCGCTTGCGTTACACAGCACCTGGTGGTAAGGATGACCCGACCTATCATAGCGGTAATGGTATTCTGTTGCTCGCATATCCCAAAGGAGATCATGCTATTTTCCCGGCGCAAGACCGGTCTGTTCGCTATCTTCCCGCGTATTTGCGGCAATATTTGCTGAATTTAATCACGGACATGTTTCCCACAGACGGATCTGCCTTTGCAAAGGCGCTATTGCTGGGCGATACCTCCGAATTGAGCTACGAAACAGAATCCGATCTGACGGCCAGCGGCATTCGCCATGTGGCGGCAGTATCCGGCCTGCATGTATCGATCCTATTTTCTCTTGTATATCTTTTTTCCGGAAAACGCAGGATCCTTACGGTATTTGTGGGAATCCCAACACTGCTGGTTTTTGCTGCAATGGCAGGTTTTTCACCATCTATTGTCCGTGCAAGCCTTATGCAGCTGCTGATGCTTTTGGCACTGCTGTTTAAGCGGGAGTATGATCCACCTACAGCGCTGGCATTTGCGGTTTTGGTCATGCTGGCAGTGAATCCGTTAACAGTGACATCCACCGGTTTCCAGTTAAGCGTCGCCAGCGTAGCCGGTATCTTCCTGTTCTGCGGCAGGATCAATAGCTGGCTTCAGGATCCCAAGCGCTTAGGAAAATGGAAGAAGAATAAACAATTAACAAAACTGGTCAATGGATTTTCTTCGTCCGTGTCCATTTCATTGAGTGCGCTGATTGCCACAACACCGCTGACGGCCTGGTATTTCGGCAGCGTCAGTTTGCTGAGCGCAGTGACAAATCTGCTGTGCCTGTGGGTCGTTACAATCCTGTTTTGCGGCATTATTGTTGCGTGTATTTTGGGCGCAATGTGGATGCCGTTGGGAAAGGGCGTGGCTGGGCTTCTGGGTTGGCTGATTAAATATATTTTGTTCATTGCCAAAGTTGTTGCGTCGATCCCTGTTTCGGTGGTCTATACAAAGAGTCCGTATGTGGTAGCATGGCTGGTGTTTGTGTACATTTTGCTGTTCATTTTCGTCTTTAGTAAGGAAAAAAGACCGGCAATTCTGAGCTGCTGTGCGATACTGAGCTTGTGTATTGTTCTGCTGGCATCCTGGGTAGAACCACTTTTGGATAATTACCGGGTAACACTGCTGGACGTAGGACAGGGTCAGTGTGTTTTGCTGCAAAGCAAGGGGAAAACCTACATGGTAGATTGCGGCGGTGATTACGATGAAGACGTTGCGGATTCAGCAGCCGCAATGCTGCTTTCACAAGGCATCACCCATTTGGACGGTATCATTCTGACACACTATGACAAGGATCATGTAGGTGCTGCTGCGTATCTGCTTTATCGGGTCGGTGCGGATGTTTTGATTCTGCCGGATGGTGATGAGGCCCAGGCTTGGAACCCAGTCTTGCTAAAACACCATACAGGAGAAGTTCTTCGTGGAGATAAAGAGCTGCAGATCGGTTGGGCGGACGCTGAGATTACCGTGTATCCCAGTTGGAACACAGAATCAAGCAATGAAAGCAGCTTGTGCGTCTTGTTTCAAACGGAAAAGTGTGCTATACTCATAACCGGAGACCGAAGCACCGTGGGTGAAGAGGTGCTTGTGAAAACAGTGGCGCTTCCACAGTTGGATGCGCTGGTGGTTGGTCACCACGGTGCGGCCAGCTCTACAGGAACTGCGCTTCTGGAAGCAACCAGACCGAAAACGGCCTTGATCTCGGTGGGCGAAGACAATGCGTATAAGCATCCTTCCGAGCAGGTGCTTGACAGACTGATCAGCTATGGCTGTCAAATCCGGCGCACCGACATAGAAGGAACCATTATATTCAGGGGGTGAAACCATGGCAAAACAGACCGAAAAACCAAATAATCTGCAACAACTGAAGCTGGATATCCGCAACAAACAGTGTCAGCGTCTGTATTTTTTCCATGGCGAGGAAACCTTCCTGCTGCATCATTATCTGGAACAGCTGAAAAAGCTTTTGCTGGATGAACTGACGGAATCCTTCAACTTTCATAAGCTCAATAATGAAACTTTTGATATACAATCTTTTGCAGACAGTGTTGAAAATCTTCCAATGATGGCAGAAAACACCTTTGTTTGGGTGGATGAAATCGATATTTTCAAGATGAATGAGACCGACAGAGAAAAGATGGTTGAGATCCTGTCGGATATTCCGGAATACTGTACGGTGGTTTTTACCTATATTACGACTGTCTGGAAGCCGGATAAACGGCTGAAGAAGCTGTGGGATGCGGTGGATAAAAACGGATGCATCGTTGAATTTGCCAAACAGGAGCCGCGGGATCTGATTCCCTGGGTGGTTCGGCATTTTGCGGCCCGCAAAAAGCAGATATCCAACGACTTGTGCGCATATTTGATCGATATTACCGGCGGTACCATGACAGCGCTCAGCGGTGAAATCGACAAGATCGCTGCCTATTCCGGCGCTGATACCATCAAAAAAAGCGATATTGATGCGGTAACAGAGCCTGTTCTGGATGCTATCGTATTTCAAATGACCGATTTGCTGAGCCAGGGAGAGTATGGACCTGCTTTGCTGAAACTGCAGCAGCTGCTGAAAATGCAGCAGGAGCCGCTTTCTATTCTTGGAGCGGTGGGTGCCCATTTCCGCCGGCTTGCCGCCGCGCGCATCTTGATGGACAACGGAAAGGGTTCATCGGAACTGATGCGGTTGTGCGGCTTGGGAGATTATCCTGCCAGAAAGACCATGTCTGCCGCAGGCCGTTTTTCTGCCCGGTTTTATGCAAAGGCAGCCGAACTGGTGATGGAGACAGATAACCAGATCAAAACTTCCTTTGACGAACCGGAGCGTCTTTTGGAATTGCTGATCCTTCGTCTTGCCCAGGAGGCCCGCAATGGTTAAGATCAAGGAAGCCATTCTGGTGGAAGGCCGGTATGATAAGAACACACTGTCTCAGATCGTGGATGCTCCGATTTTGCAGACCAACGGTTTTGGGATTTTCAAAGACAAGCAGCAAATGGATCTGCTGCGCAAAATAGCCCAGATACGTGGATTGATTGTATTTACGGACTCCGATGGCGCGGGATTTGTAATTCGGAATCATGTAAAAAGTGCCATCGAAGGGAAATATCTGAAGCATGCTTATATTCCGGATATTGCCGGCAAGGAGCGCAGAAAGTCCGCTCCCGGCAAGGAAGGAAAGCTGGGCGTAGAAGGTATGCGCCCGGAGATTATTCTGGATGCCCTGCGGCGCTGTGGCGCGACCATCGAGGGTGAAAGCAATACGGTTACGCATCAAATCACCAAGCAGGATTTGATGGAACTGGGCCTGTCCGGCGGCCCTGACAGCAGCGCAAAGCGTTTGGAACTGCTGAAAAAGCTTTCTTTGCCGGAACACATGAGCGCCAATGCGATGCTGCAGGCGCTGAATCTGCTATACACCTTAGATGAACTGAGAGAAGCGGTGGCACAGTTGGAGAGAAACAATGGTTGATATACAGGTAAACAATTTAACAAAGTTCTTTGTCATCGGTGAAAACCTCCTGGAAGGCTTGTCCTTTGAGATCCAGGAGGGGGAGTGCGTCGCGATCCTTGGCCGCAACGGCTGCGGTAAGACCACACTCTTTAAGATCCTCACAGGGGAAATGGACTATGACGATGGGGAAGTATTCGTCAATCCCCATAAGCGCATCGGCTTGATCTCCCAGATTCCCCGCTTCCCGGAAGGCTACACAGTGGAGCATGTGCTGCGCAGCGCCTATGCGCCGCTGCTTGCCATGAAGCGGAAGATGGAAGCATTGGAAGCTGCCATGGCTGAGGGTGTGACCGATGAGCAGTTAAAAGAATATGACCGTCTGGGTGCTGCCTTCGAAGCCGGTGGTGGTTATGATATGGATGTTGAGGTGGATAAGATATCCAACGGTCTTGGCATTACCACCGCCCAGAGAGATCAGCATTTTGACAGCCTCTCCGGTGGTGAGAAGACAAGAGTGAACCTGGCCCGCCTTCTTCTGGAAAAAACCGATATACTGTTATTGGATGAGCCGACAAACCATCTGGACTTAAACAGCGTGGAATGGCTGGAAGGCTATTTGAAAGCGTTCAAGGGAACAGTATTGACCATTTCCCACGACCGTTATTTTCTGGATACCGTTGCGGACAGAATTATTGAGATCGTAGACGGTCATGCGGAATTCTATTCCGGTAACTATTCGTTCTATATCGATGAAAAACAGGCTCGCTTTAACCTACAGTTAAAGCAATACGAGCAGGAACAGGCAAAGCTAAAGCAGCTTGGCTATACGGTAGAGCGTATGAAGGGTTGGGGTATCAATAACCGTACCTTGTATCGTCGTGCTATGTCTATCCAGCACCGTATGGAGCGCATTAAGAAGACAGAAAAACCGAAAACGGAAAAGACGATGAAGGCAACCTTCGGGCAAAAGGATTTTTCCGGCGATCTGGTGTTTGAAACCAAGCGGATGACAAAAGGCTATGACGGCAGAACCCTGTTTTCTGATGTGGAGCTGACAGTGGAAGGCGGTGAACGGATCGCTCTGTTGGGAGATAACGGCACCGGTAAGACGACCTTTATTAGATGCCTTCTGGGTGATGAGAATTGCGAAGGCAAGATCAAATTCGGTCCCACGGTCAAATGGGGGTATCTGCCACAGACAATTCGCTTCGCTCATCCAGAGCGGACACTCTACGACACTATGCTCTATGAGAAGAACTGCACCCCACAGACCGCCAGAGACCGCCTGGGCGCATTTCTGTTCCAGGGCGAGGATGTGTTCAAGACAGTAGGAACGCTCTCCGGCGGCGAGCAATCCCGTCTGCGGCTGTGTATGCTGATGGATGAGAAAATCAATCTGCTGATTCTGGACGAACCTACCAACCATCTGGACATTGCTTCCCGGGAATGGATCGAAGCGGCTATTGAGGAGTTTGAGGGTGTGCTGCTCTTTGTGTCCCATGACCGCTATTTTATAGAGAAGTTTGCTGAGCGTATTTGGCTTCTGGAAGATGGTAAGATTCGGGACTTTAAGTGCGGCTACAGTAAGTACCGTTCTATTCTGGAGCACGAAGCGGCTTCAAAAGTAGTGATCCCGGATACGCCGAAACCCAAAAAAGAAAAGCCTAAGGGCGGTACAAAGGAGCAGGACAAGCTGATCCGCCGTCTGGAACGGGAAATCGAAAAGCAGGAGCAAATTGTTGCTGAATACGATGGGAAGATCGAGACGGCTGCTGCTGACTATCAGGAGCTGACCCGTTTGTTAAGTGAAAAAGAAGAAGCTGAAATGCTTCTGATGGAACTGATGGAGCAGTGGGAAGCAGCACAAGGATAGCAAATGTTTCTTTATAGTTGACAGGGCCTGTTGTGAGTCCTATAATATCCCAAGATAATCAATAAGGAGAGCGATTTTACATGAGTTCTTGTAATGGTAATTGCTCTACCTGCGGCAGTGATTGCGCTGACCGCAAGGCGGAGAGCTTGCTGGCAAACCTGAATCCCAAGTCCAGCGTTAAGAAAGTGATCGCCGTTGTTTCCGGTAAGGGCGGCGTAGGTAAGTCCACCGTTACCTCCATGCTGGCGGTTGCGATGGCCCGTAAGGGCAAGCGTGTCGGTGTGCTGGATGCCGATATTACCGGCCCTTCCGCGCCTACCGCCTTCGGCGTCACCGAGTGCCAGGGTGCTAACGAGGACGGTCTGTACCCCGCGCTGACCCGTGGTGGCATCCAGGTTATGTCCATCAACCTGCTGCTGGATAACAGCACCGATCCTGTTGTTTGGCGCGGCCCCGTGATTGCCGGTGCTGTCAAGCAGTTCTGGACCGATGTAATCTGGGAAGATGTGGACTACATGTTCGTAGATATGCCTCCCGGAACCGGCGATGTGCCGCTGACCGTGTTCCAGAGCCTGCCTGTTGACGGTATTGTGATCGTCACCAGCCCCCAGGATCTGGTCAGCATGATCGTTTCCAAGGCCGTGAAGATGGCCAATATGATGCACATTCCGGTGCTGGGCTTCGTGGAGAACTACAGCTATCTGCAGTGCCCCGATTGCGGCAAGAAGATTCAGGTCTTTGGCGAAAGCAAGCTGCCTGAGGTGGCGGAAGCCTTCCATCTGCCCATTCTGGCCCGTCTGCCCATCGATCCCAAGGTTGCAGAAGCCTATGACAGCGGTTTGATGGAAACTGTTGACACCGAAGCTGTGGACGGTGTGATCGCTGCCGTGGAGAATGCTTGATGAAAGCGCTGAAATGCCTCCGCTGCGGCGCTGATATGGATTGTCTTGGTCGTGAGAAGATTCAATTGGGGGAAGCTGGCCTTATCCTGGGCGATCTTCCGCATCTTTTTGCCGGTGCATTGGAACTGGAGATTTATTCCTGTCACGATTGCGGTAAGGTGGAGTTCTACCGTCCAAAGCTGACAAAGGGAGAGCTGTCGGGGTATTCTCATAAGGACATTCCCCAGAAGAAATGCCCGCAATGCGGTGAAACACACGATTTTGACTACCCAAAATGTCCTTACTGTAATTTGGACTACTATAAGTAATCAAAAGGGGCTATAGAATAACCCATAAAAATATTCAAAATAACCGGCGGGAGCAAGCCAGCGCCCTACAAACATCTCACCTGAGAAACCGTAGGGCGGGGCTTTACTCCCGCCGTAAGTCTGCTTTATGAATGAAAACAGAAAAAATTCGTTAATTTACAGCTCTTTATTATAGCCTTTTATCAATAGAACAGAATATCAGAGTAGGTTGGGAAGGGCCAGTAGGCCTTATCGGTAATCATTTCCAGACCGTCTGCCAGAGAACGAACCTTGCTCATTGCGGGTGTGATGACACGGTGATAGTATTCGGTACCGCTGACACTGTCAACCGGCACATCCTTTAGCGCGTTTTTCAATACATTGCAGGCTGTGTATAGGTGATCAATCCCTTCACTGAGTTGTGCGATCAGATCCATCTCGGCATTGCGGGTTACGGACAGCCGTTGCTTCAGTTCTGCTCTTGCGCACAGATCGCCGCAGTATTTGCTGACAGCGGGCAGGATCTGGCGCATTGCCATATCCACAGTAGTCTGGCCTTCAATGCGCATCAGCTTGCAGTATGCTTCCAGATAGATCTCATGGCGGGCACGGAACTCGTTTTCTGTAAAAATACCATGCTTGGTTACAAGATCAATGTTCTTACGGCTGACGTAGTTGGGCATGGCCTCGGCAGTGGAGCGATAGTTGCTCAGACCACGCTTTTCCGCTTCTTTTTCCCACTCCACAGAGTAGCCGTTGCCGTTGAATATGATTCGGCTGTGCTCCGTCAGCGTACGGCAAACCAGATTTTGCAAGGCGGAATCAAAGTCTTCAGCCTGTTCCAGCTCGTCGGCAAAACGGCTCAGCTCTTCGGCCATAATAGTATTTAGTGTAATGTTGGGGTCGGCAATGGATTGAGAGGAACCCAACATACGGAATTCAAACTTGTTACCGGTAAAGGCCAGCGGGCTGGTGCGGTTGCGGTCGGTGGTATCTTTGGGGATTGCGGGCAGAACGTCCACACCGATACGCATAACGCTCTTTTCGGGGTCGTGGTAGTTGGTACCATTGATAATGGATTCAACGACGGCGGTCAGTTCATCGCCCAGGAAGATGGATACGATGGCAGGAGGCGCTTCATGGGCACCCAACCGGTGATCGTTACCGGCGGAAGCAACACTGCAGCGCAGGAAATCCTGATATTCATCCACGCCAGCAATAAATGCTGCCAGGAACACAAGGAATTGAGCATTCTGTCTGGGTGTCTGGCCGGGGCGGAACAGGTTGCGTCCGGTGTCGGTTGCCAGAGAGTAGTTATTGTGCTTACCGGAACCGTTCACACCGTTGAAGGGCTTTTCGTGGAGCAGACAAACAAGATTATGCTTGGCAGCGCACTTTTTCAAGATCTCCATAACCAGCTGGTTGGCATCGCAGGAGGTATTGGCATTATCGAAAATAGGTGCCAGCTCGTGCTGACAGGGCGCTGCTTCGTTGTGCTTGGTCTTGGAGAGAACACCCAGGCGCCAAAGCTGCTCATCCAGATCCTTCATAAAATTAGAGATTCTGGTACGGATAGTGCCGTAGTAATGATCATCCAGCTCCTGTCCTTTGGGAGCAGGTGCGCCGAACAGGGTACGGCCGGTTAAGCGAAGATCTTCACGCTGTGCATAGAAGTCTTTAGGAATAATAAAATATTCCTGCTCAGCGCCAACACAGGTCACAACATGCTGGGTTTCATTATCGCCGAACAGACGCAAAATGCGAAGCGCTTCCCGGGAAACTTCATGCATGGAACGAAGCAGGGGCGTTTTCTTGTCCAGCGCTTCGCCTGTATAGGAGAAGAAACAGGTAGGAATAAACAAACTGCCGTCTTTTACAAATGCAAAAGCAGTGGGATCCCATGCGGTATAGCCTCTTGCTTCAAAGGTAGCACGCAGACCGCCGGAAGGGAAGGAACTGGCGTCAGATTCGCCCTGGACAAGCTCTTTTCCAGAAAACTCCATAATGACTCTGCCGTCACCGGTGGGGACGATAAAGGAATCATGTTTTTCCGCAGTGATACCGGTCATTGGCTGGAACCAGTGGGTAAAGTGGGTAGCACCTTTTTCAACAGCCCAGTTTTTCATAACCTCAGCGATTTCGTTAGCAACACTGAGTGGCAGGGGGGTATCGGTGGCGATACATTGCTTCCAGGCACTGTAGATTTCGGGAGACAGCCGTTGCTGCATGGTTGCCTCATTAAAAACATCACAGCCAAAGATCTGGGGCACATTTAAAATCTCGCTCATAGGACCCATCCTTTCAAGAAACATATCTTTAAGAATTTTATTCTAAAACGTGTTAAAAAGCAATAGCACAGCAAGTAAAAAATATGAAATTTATGGTAGTTTCCTTTGTGTGTTTCCACAAATACTACTGGAAATACTTGCATTTTTCACGCAATGGGAATATAATAAGGCCAATTATTCACGAGAAAGGGTTGACCCGTATGAAAACCTACGTTTCTATGACAAATGAAGAATTGCGCGAAGAACTTCAACTGCAGCAGGAAGCCTTTGCAGCCTGCAAGGCAAAAGCATTGAATTTAAACATGGCACGAGGAAAGCCTGCAAAAGCGCAGTTGAATGTTTGCGCTGACATTCTGACGGTAATCACCAAGGTAGAGGACTGCTTTGACGGCAGCATCGATGCCCGTAACTACGGTGAACTGTCAGGTCTGCCTTGCGCAAAAGAATATTGGGCGGAGATCCTGGGTTGTAAGCCGGAACAGACCTTTATCGGCGGCAATGCCAGCCTGAATCTCATGTACGATGTGATATCCAAAGCCTATACCCATGGCCTGCTGCGCAGCCAGCGTCCCTGGTGCAAGGAAGAGAAAGTTAAATTTCTTTGTCCTGCTCCCGGCTATGACCGGCACTTTAGAATCACAGAATCCTTTGGCGCGGAACTGATTACTGTTCCTATGACTCCCGAGGGACCGGATATGGATCTGGTTGAGAAATTGGTGAAGGATCCTGCGGTAAAGGGTATCTGGTGTGTACCTAAGTATTCCAACCCCGATGGCATTATTTACAGCGATGAGGTTGTTAACCGGATGGCTTCTTTGAAGCCTGCAGCACCGGATTTCCTGATCATGTGGGACAATGCCTACTGTATCCATGAATTCGAAGGGGAGTTTGTTCCCTTTGCGGATATTATTTCCCTGTGTGAGAAGGCCGGCAATCCTGACATGGTTCTGGAATTTGCGTCTACATCCAAGATCACCTTGGCTGGCGGCGGTATTTCTGTTATGGCCGGTTCGGTTGCGAACATTCAGTATCTGAGTAAGCTGTGGGGTGTGCAGACCATTTCTTACGATAAGCTTAATCAGCTTCGGCATGTACGTTACCTTAAGGATAAGGCCCATACTCTTGAACTTATGAAGGCCCATGCGGCAATTATGGGTCCCAAGTTCCGGAAAGTGCTGGAAATGCTGGACGCTCAGATTGCTCCTTTGTCCATTGCACAGTGGAATAAGCCCAAAGGCGGCTATTTCGTGAGCCTGAATGCTATGCCCGGTACCGCAAAGAGAACGCTGTCTCTGTGTAAGGAAGCTGGCGTTACCATGACAGATGCCGGTGCCACATTCCCTTACGGCATTGATCCTAACGACAGTAATATCCGTATTGCGCCCAGTTTGCCTCCTGTACAGGAGCTGGAGCAGGCGATGGAAGTATTCTGCACCTGCTTGAAGCTGGCAGCTCTGGAGAAGCTGCTGGAGCAGAAGAATGGTTAAGAAGCTTTTGAATCTTGTTAAGGCCCATAGGGAAGTACTGACTTATCTGATCTTTGGTGTATTGACGACACTGGTCAATTATGCGGTGTATTTGCCGTTATATAATTGGGCGGACTTCAGCGCAACCCTTAGCAACGCTATTGCATGGGTCGTTGCGGTAGCTTTTGCGTTTTTGACCAATAAGCCATTTGTATTTGAAAGCCACGATTGGAGCGCCAAAACGGTGATGCCGGAGCTGACAAAATTTGTCGGCTGCCGGATCGGTTCCGGCCTGGCTGAAACGGCTATCATCTTCCTGTCTGTCGATCTTCTTCAATGGAACGGTAATCTGTGGAAGCTTTTGACCAGTGTTCTCGTTGTGATCTTAAACTATGTTGCCAGTAAACTGCTGGTTTTCAAAAAATAAAGAGCCGCATTGCGGCTCTTTTTTTATGATCCGTATTTTTCTTTCAGGTAAATAATTGCTTCCCGGTAACCGGCGATGCCCTTGCCAATGATGGATTTTTCACAAGCCAGTGCGGTGTAGGACTGTTTCCGAAATTCTTCCCGTTTGGAAATATCGGAGATATGGACCTCTACTGCCGGGATATCCACTGCTTTCAGCGCGTCTAAAATCGCGATGCTGGTATGGGTATAGGCGGCAGGATTGATAACAATGCCGTCATAAACACCGTATGCGGCTTGGATCTTATCAACCAGACAGCCCTCGTGATTGGATTGATACTGGTCAACGCTGATACATAATTCATCCGCCGCGTATTGCAGCAGCTTGAGGAGCGCGGCGAAGCTCTCAGCTCCGTATATGTTCGGTTCCCGGATGCCAAGCATGTTGATATTCGGTCCGTTCAGTACAAGTATTTTCATAGTGCATTCTCCAGAATATCCAGAATCTTATCTACAGTCTTGCTGACAGAAGTATTGTTGCTGACATGAAAATCAGCGAATTGCCGGTACAGAGGTTCCCGCGCATGGTACATAGCCTGCAGATCACCGGAAAGTGACAGCGGTCTGCCATCTACAGGCAATTTCTCCAGATCTCGTTGCAGCCATATGATCCTGCCGTTGGTATGGAGCAGGGGGTAGTTTTCCTGTTTTGTAACGCAGCCGCCGCCTGTGGCAATCACCAAACCGGATTCTTTTCCATATTGAGCAAGAGCCTCAGTTTCCAAATGGCGAAAACCGGATTCTCCCTGTGATGAAAAGATTTCGGGTATCGTGATACCTGCAAAAGCTCCAATCTCATGGTCGGTATCAACAAATTTCCTGCCCAGCTTCTTTGCGAGTGCGGCTCCAACGGTTGATTTTCCACAGCCCGGCATACCGATCAGAATAATGTTTTCCGTCTTCTGTATCAAAAGATGACGGATGCGGTCAATGACATCGCTTGAAATGGTACAGTTTGTGAAATATTCCGCGCTTTCTTTTGCCTGCGCAACCAGCATCGACAGCCCGTTTTCGGTTTTCAATCCCCGTTTTTCGGCATCCATCAGAAGCGGTGTCCTTGCCGGATTGTAAATCAGATCCACGACCGCTTCCAGTACGGGAAAAGCATCTAAGTCTAAAATGCGTCCTTGGGTATCGGGATACATTCCGACAGGTGTGGTGTTTACGATGAGTACTGCGTCTTTATGAAGATGCAGATTCTGATAATTATTTTCCCCGCTACGGGAAATGACTACCGGCACCGCACCCAGATCTGACAATACAGCGACAACTGTGCTGGACGCACCGCCGTTTCCCAGAACCAAAGCCTTCTTATTTGCAATATCCGGATTAAGCTGCCTCATGAGATATTGAAAACCAAAGTAGTCCGTATTATGCCCAAGAAGAGAACCGTCACTGCGGCGAATGATGGTATTGACAGCACCAAGCCGATGCGCAGCAGGGGTAAGTTCATTGCAGTAGGGGAGGACCGATTTTTTGTAGGGTATCGTCACGTTGAGGCCCGTGAATGGAATGTTTTGTAAGAATGACTCCAGTAATTCCGGCTCTGTCTCAAAGATGCTATAGGGATAATCCCCCAGACAAGAATGAATTTGTGGGGAATAGCTGTGGGCCAAATGGCGGCCCAATAATCCGCATTTGATCATCTTGTTATCCTTCAGTCAGTTGCTTTTGATACTCCCGGCTCAGCGCGAAAATTTCTTCATACAAACGGGCAACATAGGGCGAAAGAGTATCCGGTGTGTTTTGGGTTAATGTTTCAATGATCTGTTGCTCCCGTTGGGGAAAATGGATCGGAAGTCCCATTTGCTTTTTGTAAGCAGCGATGGAAGCACTCAGCTCCATTCGCCGCAAAAACAGAGAAGTGAGCTGTGAATCTATAGCATCGATACCGTTGCGAAGCTCAGAAATATCCATTTTGTTTTCTCCTGTCAGTTTGGGTATTTCCCAAAATCATATCATATAGGGCGATAGCGGCTGCAGCTTCCACAACCGGAACGGCTCTGACGGCAATACAAGGATCGTGCCGTCCGGGAATTTTGACGGTAACGTTCCTTCCGGTAAGCAGATCAACTGTCTGCTGCGGCTTTGCAATGGACGGGGTCGGTTTAAAGGTAACGTCAAAAATCACAGGCATACCGGTGGTGATACCGCCTAAAATGCCACCGCAGTGATTGGTAAGGGTCGTTACGCTGCCTTCGTTCATAGCAAAAGCATCATTGCTGTCACTGCCACAGGTGATGGCGAAGCTTTCACTCCAACCAAAACCTACAGCTTTTACACCGGGAATGCCATATACAATCGCGGCAATGCGGTTTTCAACACCACCGAACATCGGTTCTCCCAAACCCGCGGGAACTCCGGTGACGGCGCATTCAACACGACCACCAACGCTTTCCCCCTGTGAGCGTGCCTTCTCAATTACATGTTGGAACTCTTCGGCGGATTCGGCGGTAAGGGTAGGGAACATTTGACCGATCTGTTCCAACTGCGGATCTAAATAATCAAAGCTCTGCGCATGGGCAAGACCAATTTCGGTAATATGAGCACCGATGTGGATGCCCTGTTCTTCCAGCCATTGTTTGCATAGACCACCGGCAATGCACAATGGTGCTGTTAAGCGTCCGGAAAAATGACCGCCACCGGCTGTGTCCTGAAAACCGCCATATTTTACCTGCGCGGTATAATCCGCATGACCTGGTCTGGGTGTATTACTCAATGACGCATAGTCGCCGGGTCTTAGGTCTTTATTTTCAATGACAGCACAAATGGGGGCACCGCAGGTATAGCCGTCCACGATTCCGGAAAGAAAGACGGCTTTATCCGGTTCTTTTCTGGATGTCACGTATTTGCCAGTGCCAGGCATTCTGCGTGCCATGAAGCCAGCAAGTTTATTTTCGTCTACAGGAAGACCTGCCGGAATACCGTCTAAAACCATTCCAATGGCTTTCCCGTGGGATTGACCAAAGATGGACAGCTTTAGATTTTCACCGTAAATGGAACTCATAATGACCTCCTAATATTCGATAGTCCTGCCAGAATCCGGGATAGGACTTTGCGACGCAACCTGCGTCCAGAACGGTGACAGGAGTGGATGCTGCAGTAGCCGCAATGGCGGCAGCCATAGCGATCCTGTGATCACCAAAACTGTCGACGATGCCGCCGGTTATGGTACCGGGATAAATCCTTAATGTATCTTCCGTGGCCTGCGCGGTAATACCAAGACCGGAGAGCATAGCGACGATAGCCGCAACCCGGTCAGATTCTTTCAGACGAAGCCGCGCAATGCTTGTAAACAATGCTCCATTATTCACGGCCGCAACCACAGCCAATATGGGAACCAAATCGGGATGGTCTGAGACATCCATTGTCGCATAGGATTCCAGTTTCGTAAGGAAAACAGAGATATCTTTATCTCCTTGACAAGAACTGTCGTCTAGTCCTTTCAAGGATACACGATTTCCAATCGCGTTTGCTCCAAGGAAAAATGCTGCGTTACTCCAATCTCCCTCAACGGTAATATCGCCCGGAGAACGGTAGCTTCCATGGAACGAAGAATCAATTCCGAATTTTGCGAGAACATCCGCTGTTATATCGATATATGGCTTAGAGTGTACCGGACCTGTGATGTGTAGTGTGCTGTGACCCGCCAATAAGGGAAAGGCCATCATAAGACCGGAAATAAACTGGCTGGATACATTGCCTGCGATGCGATAGTTTCCGGCCCGCAGTTTACCGCTGCAACAAAGGGTAGTCTTATTTAGCCACTTCAGCTCGCATCCGTGCTCCTCCATTACATCCCATAGGGGAGTGAGGGGTCTTTCCGACAAGCGACCTTCCATGGAAAATGTGCAGTCAATGCCCAACGCACCCACCACCGGAAGAAGAAATCGCAGCGTAGAACCGCTTTCTTTGCAATGCATCTGCGCTTGTTTTGGAAGCGTAACTACCGGTGAAATGTGATAACCGTCCTCATTTTTCTGTATTTCCGCGCCCAAAGCACGCAGGCACTCTACGGTTACTTCAATGTCGTTGCTGGTCTGGGGGCAGTGAACGTCAGCAGCTTTATCCGCAAAGGCTGCACAGATTAAAATGCGGTGCGCTTGAGATTTTGAGGGAACAGCGGCGATACCGCCAGATAATTTATGCGGTTGAATTGTAATATCCATATTTACATTCCTAACCGGATCCAATCCGTCAGCGTTTCTGTCGAGACCGTCATGATCTCACAATTGCCAATGGCTCTTGGTACAATGAGATTGATAACTTCACCGGTCCGCTTTTTGTCAGAAAGGGCGGATGCGATAATAACATCTTCATCCAAAACGGTTGCATCTTCAAGACCAAACTGCTGTAGGATAGTTGTGAGTATATCAACGCAGCTTTGCGGGCAGAGATTCATTTTTTCAGAAGCGCGGCAAATCATTGCCATTCCCATTGCTACAGCTTTACCGTGTGTTACGCAATAGCCCGAAGCCGCCTCAATGGCATGCCCAAAGGTATGACCAAAATTCAGCTTTTGGCGCTGTCCATGGTCAAATTCATCAGCGGTTACGGCATCCCGTTTCAATTCCACACACCGGGCAATGACCCAATCCCGGTCAAAATTCAGGCCGTGAAGCCGCAAGTGCGCCATAAGAGCAGGATCATATAGCATCGCGTATTTGATGATCTCTGCGCATCCATCCTGAAAGGTTGTTTTCGGAAGTGTGTTCAGTAGATCCGTGTCACACAGCACAAGCTTCGGCTGATGAAATGCGCCTGCTAAATTTTTGCCTGTAGACAAATTGATCGCGGTTTTTCCTCCCACCGATGCATCCACCATCGCAAGAACGGTGGTGGGGATTTGAATAAAATCAACACCGCGAAGATAGGTAGCGGCTGCAAAGCCTGCCAGATCCCCTATAACACCACCGCCGAGTGCGATGATACAATCATTTCTTGCTACACGGTTTTCTGCCAGAAATTCTAGAAGTGAGATATAGTTTTCAGGGGATTTTGTATTTTCTCCTGCGGGAAAGCAGACATTTACACAACGAAATCCTGCATTTATAAGAGCATCCTTCAGATGCTCACCGTAAATTGGCCAAACGGTGTGATCGCTGACAATGCACAGCGTATCTGCTTTCGTGGCAGAGCGGATACGGTCTGCGGCAGTATCCAATAAGCCTTGACCAACAAGAACGTCGTATTCAGTTGAAGCGGTTACATGGATAGCGTTCATAGCGATCTCCTGAAATGGAATTGGCGGCAGCCGCAACGCGCGGCTGCCGCCTTGAATTACTCGGTTACAGTGAAATTCTGGCTGTGCACAAATGCACCGTTAAAGTAGATGGCGATGGAATAAGTTCCCGGATCAGTGGGCAAAGCAGGAATATCCAGCTCGCAGTAGCGCTTGTACCACAGATTTGTCCATGTTTGCTGTGTGATGTTACTGCTGACCAGGGTTCCATCCTCTTTGTGAATCACATACATGGTCGTGATCACATCATTGGAACGGTCGTAATTTCTTTTGGTATACAGAACGAAAGAACCCTTTTCACCCTTCTTAAAGGTGTCGGTGTAGTCACTGGCTTTCAGATCGGTATGGGCCCAGTTTGCTTTATTCGGTGTACGGCACATACTTGCAGTGATGTAGTCAGCACCTGTCAGATAGCCGGAGAATCGAGCGGCATCCGGCGCATTGACTGTGAAAGGCTCTGAGAATACTGTTGTTCCGTCTTCAAGAAGAATGGAGATCGTATATTCGGCGCTGGGCACAAGAGGCGTGATTACAGCGGAGTTGGTGTTGGTTCGCACCATTTCCTTGTAAGATGCGCCATCCACATTATAAGTCAGGATCCAGGGCCCGGTGGGGGCGTTTCCTGTGTATTCCCAGGTGATCAACAGATTGTTTTTATTCTGAGTAGCGCTGACATTGTTGATGGTAACGGCATTTGCGGTCATGTAGCAGCGATTGCCGGTGCTCATACCCTCCGCAATTACTTCAACCGTGTGCGCCTCGTTGGCATTCAGTTCTGTAAAGGTTACCTTGGTGTCGCCGGTGACGATGGTTTTGTCGTAACCGGAATCACTGTAGCAACGAACAGACCAGTTCTTGACCGGAGAGTTTTCCGGAATGGTCCAATTGACATCCAGAGAATTCTCAGTGCAGCCGGTAATCAAAAGATTTTCGGCCACAACGGGGTCCACAGCAGTGTATTCCAGAGTGTCGTTGCCGGTAATGTAAAGATTAGAACCGGCTTCCAGACGGAAGGTGTATGTTTTGCCACTGACAAGATCAGCCACATTGACCATATGGCCGCTGAAGATGATCTTCTTTTCTTCTTCACCTTCAGCGCTGTAGAGAACAGACCATGCACTGGAATCCATTCCGTCGACGGTAAAGCTTAAAATGGCAGTGCCGGGTTCCGTACCGGTAACAGCATTAAAGGTGAGAATATCCGTTTGTACTGGTGTGGTGTAGCTGTCTTCAATTTTGCCGGTGAGCTTGCGCAGGCCATCGACTTCTACCTTTACCTTGTAGAGGGTGTTGGGTGACAGCCCGTCGAACACAGCTTTTCCGTCTTTAACAGGAGAAGAAAGGGGAGTGCCATAGGTGTCTACACACAGAACAGTCAGTAAAGATTCGTCCACATTGGCAGAGACTTTTACAACCAGTTGATCTTCGCTGCCTTCCAATGTCAGCGTGTTTACGTTGCGCAGATAGTATTCTTTATAGAACAGATAACCGCCTACAGCCAAAACGCACAGCAGAAGCAGTATGCTGATCAGCGCGATCCATCTGCCAGAGAGCTTCTTTTTCTCTGTTTTCTTTTTGGCAGAGAGCCGCTGTTCGGATTTTCGTACCGCGGATTTTCTTCTTGCGGCC
Organism: Faecousia sp.; assembly: GCA_045606145.1. Classification (GTDB taxonomy): domain Bacteria; phylum Bacillota; class Clostridia; order Oscillospirales; family Oscillospiraceae; genus Faecousia. The sequence continues at coordinate 31,694 of JAZURG010000055.1, read as the reverse complement.
TTCATGTCACCACTGGCTTCAACGGGTTCGTCAGCGTCATCATTAATGGTGTTTTCGGGCCACTCGTCGCTGTCCTCTTCATCATCCGTCAGATCATCGTCGACCTTTTCATCCACCGCAACGGGAGCTTGGATTACCTTGGTCGCACCGTCCACTAAATGTGCAACCTCAGACATCGGAACCACAGGATCAGGAGCGGCAGATTCATCCCCGTCTTCTTCCTGTGCTTCATCGCTGATCAAGTTGTCGGCCATTGACAAAATAGAGGAGGTGTCCTCGGAAACATCATCGTATGTAAGCCCATCAGCCATTTCCTCGCTGGGGGTCGTATCATCTCCAAGCAGATCATCCAGGAAAGAAAGGTTTAGATAGTCCTCTTCATTGACATCTGCCTCGGCTTCTGGAATATCGACATGTAATTCTTCCTCAATCTGCGTTGCCTGTTGGTCTTCCTGTGTGAAGTATTCGTAAAAATCGTCCAAACAGATTTGCTCAACAGAGTGATCTTCGGCAGTCGTATCAGGTGCTTCCTGCTGTTCAGAATTGTCGGTAACTTCTTGAGGAATTTCTTCCATGTGAGACTCAGCAGATGTTACGATAGGAATATCGTTGACTCCGTTTCTCTGCATATAGGCGACCAAAGCCTGTCCCATTTCGTAGGGATCCTGCCAACGGTCTGCAGGGTCCGGGGCGCAGGCCTTGAGAATAATCTCAGCCAGCTCGTAATCTGCATAGGCGGGCGCGGGCAGCACCTCAGCAGGCGCGCGGCCCTCAAAAGGAAGGACACCGCCGTTGTAGACCTGGTACAGGATCAAACCTGCTGCATAGATATCAATGGTAGGATTGATATCTGAAAACGCATCGATAATTTCAGGTGCGGTATAAGCGCTGATACAACGGTCCGGGATGGACGTAAACCGGAGGGAATCCAGCTTCATGAAGCCGAGGTCACCGATGCGGAATTCACGGTCGTTGCAAACAAAGATGTTCTCCGGCTTGAGATCGGCATACAGGTAACCGGCGCGGCGGGCTACCGTCAGCGCGGCACACACATCGAGACCCAAATTGATGGCAGCCAGGTGGGTCATATTGGTTTTGCGAAGATGACGTGCCAGTGTACGACGATAATTGCTGAGCAAATAAACATCGTAGCCTACATCATTTTCCTTGGGCACGATTTGCCGGTCTTCGAAGGGCAGAAAACCTTCTTTTTTGGAAAGACTAACTAAAATATCCGATTCCGCAACGATACCTTGTGCCAGCTCCAGGAAGTAATCCCTGGCGGCGGCCTCTGTCTGGTAAGCGCCAGTCAGCAGGAGAGCCTGCAGCTGCACTTGAGATGCGGGGATGGAAATGATTTTTACAATGTACTTACTATCAGAATTACCGGATACGGCCGGGCAGCAGCATACACCATGATGATTGCTGAAGGGTTCGCCCATGGAAAAACCGTCCAACATGGGGGAAACCAGCTTTGGTTCTGACAAATCCATCGCCTCCTTATAGTTTCACTCCCTATATCTTAAATTATAATTCGGAAAAATGCAACAACTTTTACAGATGAATTACTGAAGGAAATAAAACAAAAAATATTTATGGTTGTATTTGCTGTAGAAATATGTTATACTGTTGCAGAATACCAATGGCGGAACGCTGCCATTACAGGAGGACCAAAATGAGCAAGGTTATTTGTGAGATTTGTGGCACTGCCTATTCCGATACCGAGAAGGAGTGCCCTGTATGCGGATTTGAGAAGCCCGAAACTGCTGAATTCGCATCGGATGATGATATTTACGTTGCGGAACCCGCAGGTTATGTCAAGGGCGGCCGTTTCTCGAAGTCAAATGTCGGCAAGAAGAGTGCTGCCCCTGCCAAACAGAAAAACAACGGCAAGAGCGGTAAAAAATCCAATTCTAATGTTGGTTTGGTCATTGCCATCATTTTGCTGCTGATCGCGATTATTTGCTTTAGCGCCTATATCTACTTTACATATTTTGCAGACCGCACCCCCCCGGTGGACGATACACAGCCCGTTGTAACGACCACCGCGCCTACTGTGCAGACGCTTCCGCCTCAGACCGAAGGGACAACAGCACCTGTTGATCTGTCCTGCACTGACTTGACACTGGACGAAGAATCTGTTGTTTTCAATGTGGTTGGCACTGAATGGCTTTTGAATGTTGTTCCTACACCTGCCAATACTACCGATGAGATCATTTACGCTTCCGCGGACCAGAATGTTGCCACGGTTGACGCAGATGGCAAGATCGTTGCGGTTGCCAACGGCGAAACGGTGATTATCGTTTCCTGCGGTAGTGTCAGCGTAGAGTGCAAGGTCGTTTGCCAGATTGCGGAAGAGACCGAACCTGAAGAAACGGAGCCTGAAGAAACCGAGCCGAAGGAAACAGACTCTGTCGATATGAACGACTTTAAGCTCAAAAAGACCGATATTTCCTTCGACGGCAAGGGCCAGACCTATAAGCTTTACGATGGCAAGATCGATGTCAAGGATATTAAGTGGACTGTTGGCAATTCCGATGTTGCTACGGTTAAAGACGGTGTGGTTAAGGCGGTAGGACGCGGCATTACCAATGTATACGCTGAGTATAACGGCGTGAAGATCAGTTGCGTAGTTCGCTGCGACTTTTAAGTAAATTCGAAACGGCAGCACGCAATGTGCTGCCGTTTTCTTGTCATTCACCGTCGATATGCTGACCTTTGCGAAACAGCAGTGTGATGCACCACAAACCTGCAAGTCCGACAACGGTGTAGATAATCCGGCTGACGACGGAGCCTTGACCGCCAAAGAGCCAGGCAACCAGATCAAACTGAAAAATACCAACCAGTCCCCAGTTGATGCTGCCGATGATGGACAGGATCAATGCCAGTGTATCCATAACGCTACCTCCATTCCATTTAGTGGCTGATGGTAGGATTTCCAATTCGCTGAAAATTATACAAAAGGAAACACTTGCAAAATAACGGATTTTCCAGTAGAGTATAAAAAGATTATTTCCGGAAGGATGAAGAATATGACCACATTATACGAAGGCGCTTTTGCAAAAGTGAATTTGACGCTTGATGTGTTGGGAAAGCGCGAGGACGGCTACCATGATCTGCAAAGTATTATGCAGACAATCTCCGTCAGAGATGATATTGAGATCGATATCGGCACAGGAAAACCCTGGGAACTGAAATGCACCATGGAAGGCATCCCCACGGACGAGCGGAATCTGGCATGGAAGGCTGCGAAGCTGTATTTCGAAAGAATCAAGGAAGAGCCGAACGGTCTTGAAATTCGCATTACCAAGCGCATCCCTGCGGAGGCCGGACTGGGCGGCGGCAGTGCTGATGCTGCTGCGGTTTTGCGTGCGTTGAACCGTCATTACGGAAATCCGCTGTCCTTACCAGCATTGGCTGAGCTGGGAAGCTTTGTTGGCAGTGATGTGCCATTTTGTACGATCTGCGGCACGGCCATGGTCGAAGGCAGGGGAGAGAAGCTGCGCAAGCTGCCGGATATTCCGGATTGCCTGTTTGTGATCTGCAAACCGGACTTTTCTATTTCCACACCTGCGTTGTATCAAAAGCTGGATGAAAAGCCGATTCCCAAGCATCCGAACAATCAGCTTATGGAGTCTGCGCTGATCGCCGGTGATCTGGGTAAGGTCTGCGAAAACATCTACAATGTTTTTGACACTGTGGTTACCGAGGAACACCTGGAACTGAACTATATCAAGTCCATTTTCAACAGCTACGGCGCGGTAGCCTATCAGATGACCGGCTCCGGCTCTGCTGTATTTGCAATCGTTACCGATTTTGAATACGCTGCTGTGATATGCAATATGCTCAAGGAGAACTATCCTCAGGTATTCATTGCCAAACCTGTCTGATGGATTAGAGAACACCCATGCCGGATTTTGGCATGGGTGTTTTGGCTCTCTTGGTATATTGCCAGCTTTCGTGAAAAAATCTTTTCTTTCCGGCGATTATATGATAAAATGAATTATATTGGAAAGGTGGTGGCGCTATGCTGAAGCTGATACTGTGCGAGGATTGGGTCGCAGGCAGAAACAGAATTCTGGATTTGATCTCAGCGGATGTTCGTGCTGAAAAGGGTAACCGGATTTTGATGGTGCCGGAACTGATCAGCCACGATATCGAGCGCAGATTATGTGCTTATGCGGGTGACACCGCAAGCCGCTACGCGGAGGTGCTGTCCTTTACGCGGCTGGCAAGCCGCGTGGCGGATTGTGTTGGCGCCGCGGCCAGAGAATGTCTGGATAATGGCGGTCGTGTTGTGGCTATGGCTGCTGCTGCCAGACAATTGCACAGTAAGTTGAAAGCCTATGCACAGTTGGAGACCCGTCCGGAATTTTTGACGGGTTTGGTGGATGCTGTGGATGAATTTAAGCGCTGCTGCATTACAGCAGAGGACTTAAAAGCCGCATCCAAGCAAACCGAAGGTGGTTTTGCGCAAAAGCTGGAGGAATTGGCGCTGCTTTTGGATGCCTATGACGGACTTTGCAGCCGCGGAAAAAAAGACCCCAGAGATCAAATGACCTGGCTGCTGGGCCAGCTCAGTGAAAGCGATTTTGCCCAAAAGCATACATTTTACATCGATGGCTTCCCAGACTTTACCAGACAACATCTGGCAATTCTGGAGTATTTGATCCAAGTGTCCCCGGAAGTGACGGTCAGTATGAACTGCGATGGTCCCAGCTCGTCTAAAATTGCTTTTGAGAAGTCTGGCGCCACAACTGCAGAGTTGATTCGCTGTGCCCAGAATTTGGGTGTACCCTATGAAATTCAGTATCTAACTCCACCGGATTCACCGTTGAAACAACTTCATGAATCTTTGTTTGATGGAGCCACAGAGCATGCTCCATCGTTTTCTGACAGAATTGTGGTAAGTCGAGCGCAGTCAGTGCATCAAGAGTGCGCTGCTGCCGCAAAGCGGATTATGGAATTGGTGCGCAATGGCTGCCGATACCGTCGTATCGGTGTTGTGTGCACAGATATGGCAGCCTACCAGCATGTACTTTCTCTGGTATTTGGACGTTGTGGTATTCCGTTATATCAATCCGGAACAGAAGACATTTTGCAAAAAACGGTCATCACCACGGTGCTGTCAGCAATGGATGCTGCGCTTAACGGTTTTGACAGGCAGGATACCCTGCGGTATTTGAAGTCTGCGCTCTCGCCTGTGGATATGGAGACCTGCGATGAAATGGAGAACTATACGTTCACATGGGGCATTCAAGGTAACCGCTGGCTGCAGACTTGGGCCAATCATCCGGATGGTCTGGGGGCAGAATGGACAGAAGCGGCAAAGCAGAAACTGCTGCGTTTGAATGTAACAAGACAGCAGGCATTACAACCGCTGTGCAAACTGCGTGACCGTTTTCACCAGAGCGTAAAACTCAGCCAGCAGGTTGAAGCAATCTATTGCTTTTTTGAAGAAATCGAACTTGCAGCGCGGTTGAGCGATCTGGCAGACACAATGGATGCTTCGGGAGATAACAGAAGTGCGCAAATACTGAATCAGCTTTGGGAGATCCTGCTGTCGGCACTGGAACAACTCCATAGTGTTTTGGGCGAAACCGTATGGGAAACAGATAACTTTACAAAGCTTTTTACATTACTTTTAAGCCAGTATGATGTTGGTACGATTCCGCCTGTATTAGATGCTGTTACAGCAGGTCCAATCAGTGCTATGCGCTGCCAGGAAGTTGACCACTTGATCCTTTTGGGTGCGGAAGAAGGACTGCTGCCCAGTTATTGCGGCAGTAGAGGTGTGCTGACAGATCAGGAACGCAACCAGCTCCGTCAAATGGGTGTTCCTCTTACAGGCGGCGGTATGGAAGGTTTGCAAGCGGAGTTCTCCGAAATTTATGGCGTCTTTTGTGGCGCCAGAGAAACTGCCGCAGTGTTTTGCGGTCCTGCGCAACCCTCTTTTGTCTACCGCCGCTTATGTGCAATGGCTGGGAAAGAAACAGAAATTGACGGATTAGTTGCCGGTGCTGACTTGCTTGATACTGCGGCATTCTTGGCTGCACATGATGCCCGGGATACGGCGGTATCACTGAATATTGATCAGGCATATGACACCATAGTCCAAAGGAGAAACTACGTCCTTGGAACAGTGGATAGGGAGAGCGTTCGTAAACTCTATGGTAAGAAATTGCGGTTATCTGCATCTCAGGTGGACAAACAGGCAGAGTGCCGAATGTCTTATTTCCTGCGGTACGGTTTGCGTGCGAAAGAACGGAAGGAAGCAACAGTAGACCCGGCTGAGTTCGGTACCTATGTTCATGCTGTTTTAGAGCATACCGCAAAACGTGTTATGGAAATGGGTGGTTTCCACCAAGTTCCTTTGGGTGAGGTAATGTCCATTGCTATGAGTTACTCCGATTCCTACATTGCGGATCGGTTCAGCCAGCTTGACTCTGAACGAATGGCTTATCTGTTCAAGCGGAATGTACAGGAATTGGCTATGGTCGTAGAGGAGCTGTGGTTAGAACTTAGCAACAGTGCGTTTGCTCCCGTAGGTTTTGAGGTAGCTTTTGGCGATGAAGCGCAGATGGAAGCCATTGAGATTCATAATGCGCAGATGGACGCACAACTGCGTGGATTTGTGGATCGTGTGGATATCTGGGACAACGGCTATACGAAGTATTTTCGTGTTGTGGATTATAAGACGGGTCGCAAAGACTTTGACTATTGTGATGTGTTTAACGGAATTGGTCTTCAACTGCTGCTATATATGTTCGCGTTGGAGGATAAGGGTGATTCCCTGCTTGGGCACTATGCAAAGCCTGCCGGTGTGCAATATTTCCCTGCACGAATCTCTTATATAAGTGCCAGTGGACGTATGAAAGCCGAAGAAGCAGATACAAAACGAGGGAAAGAACTGAAGCGGAAAGGTCTGATTCTGAACGATAGCGATGTAATCAGAGCCATGGAGCCTGAGGGAAGCCCCAAACGTTTGAGCTGCAAGACGGGGAAGTATGGAAGCATTTCCGGTGATATTGCTGACAGAGAGCAATTTCGTATCCTTAAGAATTATGTGTTTCATGTGCTTCAGAAACTGGTAGGAGATATTGCTTCGGGTAATATCGACCCGAACCCGTATTGCAGAGGCACCAGCCACGATGCTTGTACCTACTGCCCCTATAAGCCTGTGTGTCATTTTGCCGTAGTAACGGGACGCAGAAACTACAAAGCAATGACAGCGCAGCGATTCTGGGAGGAAATTGGAAAGGAGATGGACCGTCATGGCTGAAAAACTGACCAAACAGCAACAAATGGCCGTTGATAACCGTGGCGGAAAGCTGCTGGTATCGGCCGCGGCAGGCTCCGGAAAAACGAAAGTTCTGGTTGATCGTCTGCTGAAATACATATGTGATCCCTATGACCCGGCGAACATTGATGATTTTCTGATGATTACCTATACCAAGGCTGCTGCTTCAGAACTGCGTAGTAAAATTGCCGCAAAGCTTTCAGAGCATATTGCAGCGGCACCGGGAAACCGACATTTACAGCGGCAGCTTCAGCGCCTTTACTTGACAAAAATTTCTACAGTTCACTCTTTTTGCTCGGACATTCTGCGTGAATATGCCTACAAGCTGGATATTTCTGCTGATTTTCGTGTTGCGGATGAGAATGAAGTATTGCAGCTACGCAGCCGCGCAATGGATCAGGTTTTGGAAGACGCCTACCATGATATCGGCTCTGATCCGGAATTGCAGGCTTTTGTAGATACCCAAGGCCTTGGACGCAGTGATGCGTTGGTACCGGAGATCATTCAAGCTGTGCATGATAGTGCTATGTGTCACATTGATCCCGAAGCATGGTGTCAGCGGTGCATCGCAGATGTGGCAGTGGAGAAGATCAATGATCCCTCTGAGACACCGTGGGGCCGCTTTCTGATGGATGACTTGTTTGAATGTCTGGATGACCAGATTGGTGCAATGCGCTTCTGTGCGGAATCGGTCTCTTCGCTTCCGGGCTTGGAAAAGCCGGCGGCACTTCTAAGCGATACTGTGCATCAGCTTATGTACCTGCGCAGCAGCAAAACATGGGATGAAATCGTCGCCAGAAAGCATATAGAATTTGGCCGATTAATATTCCCCAAAAAAGCGGATGTACCCGATCTTACGGAACGGATAAAAGCAGTCCGCGCGAACTGTAAGGATATAGTTGAGAAGAAACTGGAGGTTTTCTCTGACTCTGCTGCACATGTTATGAGTGACCTTCAGCAATCCGCAGCAGCGGCCAGAGGCCTCATGCGCCTTGTACAATCTTTCTCAGAAAATTTTGCCCGTTTGAAGCGGATGCGCCGGGTGTTGGATTTTAGTGATCTGGAGCATAAGACACTGGATCTTCTCCTGGGCAAAAAACGTTCTGGCCCTACAGCGTCTGCGCGGGAGATCAGTGAGCGTTTTCGCGAGATTATGGTCGACGAGTATCAGGATTCTAACGGTGTTCAGGATGCGATTTTCGCAGCATTGACCGAAGTGAAGCAAAATTTGTTTATGGTTGGTGACGTGAAACAGTCGATCTACCAATTCCGCTTGGCGGATCCGGATATCTTTCTTAAAAAATACGCAGAGTACCATGATGCGGAAACTGCAGAGTATGGTGTGGGACGGAAAGTAATTCTTTCCAGTAACTTCCGTTCCAGCGGTGGTGTGATCGAAGGCGTTAACCATGTCTTCGCCAGCTGCATGTCGGAGTCGGTTGGTGGAATTGAATATGGAGAGGCAGAAGCGCTGCGTGAAGGCATCCCGCACATTGCACTGAACGAGCCGGAGGTTGAGCTGTACGGTATCCGTGTCCAAGAGGACACCTATGCCGAGGAAGCGGCCTTTGTAGCGGAAAGAATCTGTCAGCTGACTGACGGACAACACTTTGTACGAAAGGGGGATACACTGCACCCAATTACTTTAGATGACATCGTGATTCTCCTTAGATCGCCCGGATCTGTTGGAATGGATTTCGTACAAGCTCTGGAACAACGTGGAATTCCATGTGCTACAGGTGGCGGAGCAGACCTTCTTTTGACACCTGAAATCCAAACGATGCGTTCTCTTTTGCAGATTATCAGCAATCCCCGACAGGATATTCCGCTTCTGGCTGTTCTTGCGAGTCCAATATTTGGATTCACGGCTGACGATTTGGCTGTCATCCGCAGTGAAGACCGGAAATCCTGCTTCTATGACGCACTGCTTCAGTGCAATAATGCGAAAGCTGAGTCTTTTGTTAATGTTTTAGAGACACTCAGACAGACTTCTGTCATGGGTTCGCTCGCTGAGCTTTTAGAGCGAATCTTGAATGTGACACGAATAGATACCATTTATTCCGTCATGGAAGACAGTGCAAATGCGGTAGAAAACCTGCAGACTTTCTATCAAATTGCCATAGACTTTAGCTCTATGGGTGGTGGAGATTTGGACCGTTTTCTATCCCATTTGGAGGTGCTTGACCAGCGGGGACTGCCGGGCACTGCCAATGAAGCGAATTCCGGATGTGTTACGATCATGAGTATCCACAAATCCAAGGGCTTGGAATTTCCGGTGGTCTTTTTATGTGGTCTTTCAAAACGGTTTAATCAGGAAAACCTGCGTCAGCCGGTATTGTGCCATAAGGACATGGGCCTTGGCCTTTCCTGCGTGGACCATGATAATCGGGTTCGCTATCCGACGATTGCAAAATCCGCAATTACTGCAAAGATGGAAAGTGATGGACTATCTGAAGAAATGCGTGTTCTCTATGTTGGTATGACTCGCGCACGGGATCGTTTGATCATGACCTACGCATCCCAAAACCTGGATAAGGACATCAATGACATTGCGCTGAGGATGGATCTGTCCGGCAAAGCTGCTATGACGCGCAATGTCAATTGTTCGGGACGTTGGGTGCTGTACAGTGCTTTGCAACGAACGGAAGCCGGTGCGTTCTTTGAACTCGGTACCAAGCCTAAAGATACACGCGGCAGTGATTCTCCATGGCGCATACGTGTCTGTGATGGATTTATCGCGAATTCCAGTGTGCAGCCGCAAGCAGCTTCAAGTGCTGAGCAAATTTCAGAAGAGAGACTTTCTGAGATACGTGCGAAACTGGCCTTTTGCTACCCGCATTTATCAGCAACTACGACACCTTCCAAGCAAACGGCCACACAGCGGAAAGGCAGAGTCAAGGATCAGGAAGCAGCGGAACAAACGAACGAGCCGAAGCATGTGCAACGTACATGGCGCAAACCGGATTTTTTGGTCAAGCAGAGCGGTGCAATGACATATGGCAGCGCTGTCCACGCTGTGATGCAGTATATCTCCTTTGAGGCATGCCATGATGTAGATGGTGTCAGTAAAGAGATAGACCGACTTGTGTGTGAACAGTTTATTACACAAGAGCAGGGTAAACTGATCGATAGATCCATGATCGCGAAGTTTTTCAATACTTCCGTTGGTCGTAAACTGCGGGAAGGCAATCGCGTGATTCGTGAATTTAAGTTTTCAATATTGGACGATGCCGGGCAGTATGGGGAAAACCTGGAAGGGGAGAAGGTACTATTGCAGGGCGTTGTGGATTGCGCATTGATAGAAGACGATGGTATAACCGTGTTGGATTTTAAAACGGACTATGTGACACCGGATACTGTTGACACGGTCACAGAGCGCTACCGTCCACAAGTGGAAACGTATGCGAATGCTCTTTGCAGAATCTACCAACTTCCGGTTAAGGCAAAAGCACTCTACTATTTCCAAATTGGTGATTTTCGATGGTTATAAGAACAAGGGGATCAATTCGATCCCCTTGTTTTACGCAATTAAAAAGTGACATGACCCGTGCCGATAACCTGTTTCTTTGTGTTGACCGTGACTTCAGCACTGTGATCGTTCAGCTTGATATAAGCACCTGCCAGCACATTGCTGAAATCGCTCTGATCGTTGTCGTTGAAAGCAGAACCTATGATGATCGCACATGGCTGTCCCAGCTCATCCCGTACATCACCAGGTTCGATAATGCAGGATTTATGTGTATGACCGCACAACATAAGATCAGGTTTAATGTTTTCTTTGATAAGGGTGCACCAACTGGTATAAAGCTCCTTCTCTGTGCTGTAGTTTCCTTTTAACGGGAATGGGACATGGGAAACGATCAACCTGTATTTCACATCATCGGCGATATATTCCTTATGGGCATTTTCTATGACCTGCTTGATATATTCATCCTCTTCAAGGCGGAACTGGTGACAGCAGATCGTACCACCGTATGCGGGGCATGTGTCGTCTTTGTCCTCTCCGGTATCAACCAGCAGACCCCAGATACAGCCAACCTGGAAAGTATAATAGGACTTTCCGCTGTGGGAGGGCATGTAACTGGAAAGCTCTGCTGCACGATAGCCTCTTAAATCATGATTGCCTCTTGAGATAACGCAGGGATATTCTCCCTTTGTGATGGCGGACGCGATCTTATAGCACAAGGTCATTTCCCGAACAGTGTTGGATGCGCTGACGATATCGCCGTTCATGATAAGCAGATCATAGGCTTCCTTGTGATACTCTGCTGCCCATACGGCGTAGTCCCACCAGCCGTGGACATCAGCAAGGTGATAGATCTTGATGTCAGATGTTTTTTCCAGCGGTCTGAATGTGTATTCAGTTTCAACCACATCCTCCGTGGTGGGGTAGTAGGGACTTCTGTCGATCATGCACTGACAGGACACGGTATATGCCCGTGCCGCATCCAGCTCGGCCATCGGGACATGGATTCTTTGAACACCCGCAGCGGATATTCTGATTCCATTGCTGTGACTATAATAGGTTTTTTCACCTATACGGATGCTGATCAGTGCGTCGCACCATGTCACGACCATAATCTGATAGGTTTTTCCAACGGCGCACACGGTAGGGTGATATAGCAAAACGTTACGCATGATAGCCAACCTCCTGTTTATTTCTATCAATAGTTCTCGTCAATTTCCAGCTTGTGGGTAAACTGTCCGGTAGCGACTCTTTCACCGACTAAGACCCGTACAAGATTATCTACGATCTCTGCATCGGTTGCCGGATTTCCCTCAAGGGGATTGACGTACACCGGTTCATCCTGGAAATATAGGTCGTACATTTTCGGCATACCGAACTGAATGATATACTTCTTGTGCGGATCGATGCGCTTTACTGTCCAAACAGTGGGCATGCCCACATCGCCGGGGATCACGGGGACAGTGGAGCCGCCTGCAAAGGTGAAAAGAATGAGGTCATACTTCTCCTGAAATTCTTTTGCAACCATTTCATTTTTTAGATAAAGATCTGCTTCAAAATCAACGGAAAAGCCTTCTGCTTCCAGTCTTTCAATGAAGGGCTTGAAATCTGGATTTCCACCGCAGGTGATTCCCACAACACAGAGTTTCTTTACCTTCTCCTTATCGATGGGGAACATTGGGGCCTGATAGGTTCTCACAATGGTGCTTCGTCTGACTTCCTCTTCGTGTACCTGCCTAACAAATTCCGCATCCAGACACTGGGTATTTCTCTTTCTGTCAAGAATACCTGTATTCTTCTTCAGAGCGTATATGCGTTCCAGTGCATCCTCCAGCCGGGACATCGGAATTTCGCCCTTTTCCAGTTTTTCCGTAATTACGTCGATAGCATCCAGATTGGCAAAGAGGATCACGTCCGCACCTGCTTCAAATGCTTCGACTGAGACTTTTACAGTGTTATTGCATTCGCAGCCACCCATGGTAATGGCATCTGTAATAACAACGCCTTTGAAACCCAGCTTTTCTTTGAGAAGACCGGTGGTAAGCTCATGAGAGATGGTCGCGGCAGGGTATTTGCCGGTTTCGTCCTTCGTTGAGTAGGCAGGGAGTGCGATATGGCTTGTCATGATAGAGGCAACGCCTGCTTCGATCAGTTTTTTGTAGACATAACCGTGGGTATTGTCCCAGTCCTCTTTGGACAGGAGATTTCTCGCCTTTGCCCAGTGGAAATTGGTAGGAGATGTGCCCATGCCGGGGAAATGCTTCGTTGTTGCCGCCACACCAAGACTCTGGATACCTTTTATGCACGCGCTAGCCATGGAAGCGCTAAGCTCGGGAATTCCACTGAAGGAATCGCCAAACATATGGGACATGGGATGCACAGGCAGATCACAGGACGGCTCTAAAGTCCAGTCAATCTTGTTGTGGATCATCTGCATTGCGAAGGCCTGTCCGCATCGATAAGCGAGGTCCTCATCGTTAGCCGCGCCGATTCGTGCCTTACGCAAAGTTGCGGTGACTCCACCAAAACCGGTAACACCGTCCGCGACCACGCCGAGAGGAACCTTGCCGTGAAACTCATTCGTCACCTTATCGACACTTCGGACACCGGATTCTGCATCTATCTGGTAATCGGGACCATCCACAAAAATAAAACCGACCGGTGTTTTTTCACTGTCACACCCGTATTTGATATAGTCCTTTGCTCTTGGTGCCATGATCTGGCAAACCTTTTCTCTCAAGGTAAGACGCTCGAATTTCATAAAGCTACCTCTTTTCAGTAATTCTCGTCAATGGCGAGCTTGTAAGGCATGATACCCGTTGCGGTCCGTTCGCCGATCAAGACCTTTACAAGATTATCGATGATCTCTGTGGAAGTGGAGGGATTGGATTCAAAGGGGTTGATATACACCGGTTCGTCCTGGAAATACAGGTCATACAGCTTTGGCATACCAAACTGGACCACATATTTTTTATCCGGATCAATTCGGTTCAGTGTCCAAACACAAGGCTGACCAACCTCACCGGGAATGATCGGAACCGGACTTCCACCCGCAAAGGTGAAGAGGATCATGTCATATTTCTCCTGAAATGCCTTTGCGGTTGTTTCATCTTTTAGGTACAGATTGTATTCAAAGTCGACAGAGAAACCCTCCTGTTCCAATCTTTTGATAAAAGGCGTAAAATCTGGATTTCCGCCGCAATTGATACCAATAACACACAGCTTCTTTGCTTTTTCCTTGTCGATAGGGAAGTTAGCGGTATCCCATTTCCGCACAGTGATACCCAGCCTGACTTCGTCCTGATGTACCTGTCTGACGAATGCTTCATCCAGACACGCTGTATTCCGTTTCCGGTCAAGAATGCCTGTGTTTTTCTTCAGTTCATAAATGCGGTTCAAGGCATCCTCCAGCCGGGACATGGGGATCTCTCCGCTTTCCAGCTTGGCGGTGATCACATCCACCGCGTCCAGATTCGCGAACAGAAGCACGTCGGAGCCTGCTTCAAAGGCTTTCACAGTGGTGTTCAATGTGTCGTTGCATCCGGCACCACCCATTGTGAGGGCATCCGTGACGACAACACCCCGGAAGCCAAGTTTTTCTTTAAGAAGACCGGTCGTGATCTCGTGAGATACGGTGGCGATGGGATATTTACCGTGTTCATCTTTTTCGGTGCAAGCTGCCGGGAAAGCAATATGACTGGTCATGATGGAGGCAACACCGGCTTCAATGGCCTTTTTGTATACATAGCCCTCTGTGTTTTCCCATTCCTCCATGGAAAGCAGATTGCGAGCCTTCGTCCAATGGGGATTGGTAGGGCAGGAGCCTAAGCCGGGGAAATGCTTGACAGTTGCGGCAACACCGACACTCTGCAGACCCTTGACAAAGGCACTTGCCATGGCGGCGCTGATCTCGGGAATGTCGCTGAAGGCATCACTGCTCATAACCGACATTGGGTGGCGAACCAGATCGCAGGATGGCTCAAAGCTCCAATCGACCCGATTATAGATCAGCTGCATTCCGTAGGCCTTTCCACACTTGAAAGCAAGCGCTTCGTCGTTGGCGGCACCGATCCGCATTTTGCGAAGGGGTGCCGTAATACCGCCAAATCCGCTGATACCGTCCGCGGCTACACCCAGCGGGACTTTGCCGCAAAATTCGCCGGTGATCTTATCAAACTGGCTGATACCGGTTTTTTCATCAACCGCGTATGCAGGCGGTTCCACGAACAGGAAGCCAATAGGGAATTGCTCGCTGTTTCCGCCGTGGTCCAGATACTCACCGACGGTGGGCATCATCAACTGGCAGACCTTTTCCCGTAAACTAAGCGCTTCAAACATCATGATCTATTTGTCCTTTCTTTAAAACAAGCCTGCAAATCTTCTTGCGGCGGCAGCCAGATCCTTGATACCGTCAAATACATTGTCCTTGTTGAAAGCTTCCAGATATTTGTATGCTTCCAATGTGATGTATCCGTTATAGCCAACGTCTTTCAGCGCTTTTACGATGGGCGCATAATCAATATTCATGGAGAAGGGGAGCTGATGGGAATCATGCCGCTTGTCGTTATCGTGGATGTGCAATGTCTTTACACGGGAACCGATAGCCCGGATCATACTCTCCGCATCTACACCGTCCTCCCCAAGGATTTCCGCGTGACCGATATCCACACAGGCAACGAAGGAATCATCATTAATTGCATCTAGGTGCGCAACAAAATCCTCTTTCGTTGAGCAGGCGCAAACGGTGATCCTCTGCAGCTCGCTGCTCCAAATGATCATATTTTCGGTTGCGATTTTAACGCCGCATTCCTTGGCAAAGGGCAGCAGCTCCAGATAGATTTCCGCGTTTTCCTGAGCGGACTTGTAATTATCGGGGTGGATGACACAGATTTCGCCACCGGCTTCCGCGGTACATTCGATCGCTCTCTTTAAAAACGGATGAACTTCGTCGCAGTATGTAGGTGTCGGCGCGTGAGACTGGTTGCATACGATTCCGTTGTCCAGACCGATCTGCTTCAGCTTTCTGGCGAAGGCGAGATAATCCTTGCCGGCAAGGGGATGATCGGTGGGCTTCAGGCACTTTGTAGCGCCGTCATAGTTACACATTCTGTCCATGGAAAAGTCCCATGCATCAAAGCCGGCTTTGGCAATTAATTCAACTGCTTTTTCCTCTCCCACGATTTTGGCGGCGGACTTGATTTCTGTGGATATCTTCATGCGGTCGTGGCCTCCAATCGATTATAATTGCATTATTTATAAGCGATTTGTATATCAAAGTCAATATATCCTGTTTCTTACTTGACATATTTATCAATTTTTGCGAACATGTTAGCAATATTTGGGTATGCCTCAAGATTGACATTAACTGAGTTATCTGGTATAGGTTTATGGAGGCGGTTAGACACCTTAGGGACAACACTGAATAATCAATCTTACTGTGTAAAAAGGGGAAAAGTGGTATGATGTGGAGAATAAAACCGTTCATAAACGGACTGAATGATAAGGAGAAAAGGACGGTCCTTTTTGCGGCAAAAGAAATGAAGCGATATTTGGAGCAGGTCTTTGATGAAGAAATGTTTATTTCTGTATCAGAAACCATGGAATCCAGCGGGATTTATCTTGGTGTAAATTTGAATGATCAACTGATGTCTGTTGAGGATGCCTATTACGACGATGCGATTTTGATCGATATCCAAAACAGAAGTGGTATAATTACAGGCTCAAATGCGAGAAGTGTGTTGATCGGTGTTTACAGATACCTGAAGGAGATTGGATTTGAATTTATCCGTCCGGGAAAGAATGGCGAAAAGATTCCTCAAAAAGTTGTAAGTACCGATGTGCATGTAAATGAAAAAGCATCGGTTCGCTATAGAACGATCGCTATAGAAGGCAGTATTTATTATGATTGTATTGCCGATCTGATTGATTGGCTTCCGAAGGTTGGATTAAACGGCTATTTTAATCAGTGTACAAATCCAATGCGCTATTATAAATGGTGGTGTGAACACAGGCTGTCCACTGCAAATCAGTTAACCGGAGATAAGAATTTATATCTTGAAAGCTTCGAAATGACAGATGATGAGGTTCTCGGCATCCAGAAAATGACTGATGATGAGATATCCAAACGAAGCCTGATTGACATCAGAGGCGGTCATGGTATCATTCCCAATACTTTTCAGTTGCCGGAAACATGGAATAAATCAGACCATTTGGACATTTCTGAAGAAACAAGAGAATGCTGTGCCATGGTGAATGGAAAGCGTGGCCTTTATGACAATAGGCCCCTTGCAACGCAAATGTGTTATGGTAATCCGAAAGTAAGAGATAGAATTACGGATTATGCAGTGAAATTCATTGGTAATTTGGATGCAGATATTGTTAACTTCAGTTTTGCAGATGGATTCGGCAATTACTGTGAATGTGATCTGTGTAGAGATAAGAGACCCTCAGAGCACATGTATGTAATCTTGAATGAACTGGATGAAAAGCTTACAAAGAATGGTATCAATACGAGAATTTTTGTAAGTATGTACGAGGACAAAGCGTGGCCACCTCGAAAGGAGTATAAGCTCAATAATCCGGATCGTTATATTTTAGCTTCTCCGGTTATCCACCGGTCTTATTCTGAGCCGCTTTTCCTAGAAACAGATTACCAGATTCCGGAATATGAGATCAATAACAAGACGCTGATACCCCAGAGATTATATCAGTATTCTGCTTACATTAATGCTTGGCGCGGAGTTTTCTCTGGAGAGAATATTCTGGAAGAATACTATTACATGTGGGATTGCTATTTTGATCCTGGTTATATGCAAATTGCAAGACTGATGTATGATGACATGCGCCGGTATAATGAGCTGGGATTTAAAGGCATTATTCACTACCAGAGTCAGCGCGTATTCTGTCCTACGTCATTGGGAATGAACATTAAGGCAAGAACCTTATGGAATTCTCTGTGTGACTTTAATGAGGAAAGAGACGACATTATGTCTGCTGAGTTTGGCAAGGACTATAAGCTTGTTGTTGAATTCTTGGAGAAGCTTTCAAACGATAGATTGACAGATATTTTCCGCTTTAATGTCAAAAAGAATGCACCGGGTAACACAGAATGCTTTGAACAGGCGATCAAGACGATAGATGAATTTTTGCCGGTTATTCATGGAAATATCAAAACCTGTGACGGGGTAGAAAAGGTATCCTGGGAGTTTTTGGCGTTCTATTCCGAACTGATATCGCTGGTTTTTCAGGGGGCCAGAAATGTCTCTATGGGAATTATGGATCTGAAGGACTGGGATAAAATAAGAGATTTTGCTGACCGCAATGAATGGAAATTCCGGCAGTACTATGATGTATACTTGTTTAAGTTCTCAATGGGCAGAGTCTTTCGGTGCTTCTTCTACAATGAAAAGGCAACTTCCATGTGGTCTTGCTGAGTGAATAATCGAAAAAACGTGCCGGAGGTTTCTCCGGCACGTTTCTTATGTTGTGATCAGAGTGTTAGACAGCACAATAACCAGTGGAATAGTAACCAAGATCGTTGCGGCGGTCCAGACGGCCGTAGCTTGCGCATACGGGGATGTCGGACACCAGCTCTACGGAGAACTGACCAAAGGGAATCTGGAACTGCTCCTGGCAGACAGGCAGGTCCATACGGGTGCAGACCACGCGCTGTGCGGGAATGGTCAGGTGCAGACCCTTTACGGGGTCCTTGTCCTCAAAATAAATGTTTACAAGAATATTTGCGTCCACATCATGGTAGTTGGTGATCATCATAGCCTCATGGCCGGGCAGGCTGGGATCGTCGCCATTGCCGGGCAGATCGCCGTCGATGAACATATATCTGCGGTAACCCAGTTCTTTTTCCATAGTATGTACTCCTCTCTGATTACAGATCCTTCATGAAGTAAGCGTCCATCTTGGGGGACATGGGCTTGCAGCCGGTCTCAGTGATGATGTAACCGGTCTCAATACGGCCACCGTGGAGCTCGGGATGGCCGAAGAAGCTGACGTCAACCATGACTGCCATGCCGGGAACCAGCTCGAAGTCGCCGTTGGGGCCGAAGAAGGGAGCCTCTGCTTCCATCAGACCGATGGAGTGAGCGAAGGGACATACGATGTAGTCTGCCAGACCGTGCTTTTCGTAGTACTTGCGGCCAGGAACGTCGATCTCTCTGCCGGTCATGCCGGGCTTCAGCATGTCCTTGGTCAGACGCATGGTCTCACGCATGTGGTTGAGCAGATCCTTCTGGCGCTGTGTGAACTCGCCGCTGACAGGAATGGTGTCACCGAAAGTACCGGCATAGCCGTTGATACGGGGTGCGATACCGATCATGACCAGCTCACCGTCCAGCATCTGGCGGTTGGTAGCGGTGGGAACCACGGACTTAGCTCTTGCGCCGGAACCGACGATGCAGGAGTATGCGAAGCTGTGAGCACCGTTGGCGCGGCAGATGGCTTCACCGGCAGCGGCAACTTCGAACTCATAAGCGCCGGGACGGATAGCAGCGACCATCTTGTCATAAGCCAGATCACAGAGCTGAGCGGACTTGATCAGCTGCTCAACTTCCCAGCTGGACTTGTAAGCGCGCAGATCCTCGTACTCGTCGGTGATGTCAACCAGTTCAACACCCTCGAAACCGGCAGAGAAGTCCAGATAAACCTGGTGGGGGATGGTGGTGGTGCCAACGATACCGATGCGCTTGAGCACGGTGCCCTGAGCCTTCAGCTCATCATTGAGCTGCTTGAAGTCGATAATGGTAGCATTGGGGTACTCTTCCTCGGGAACCATGAATACAGGGAAGCAGCGAACCTTCTTGATAGCGGATTCTGCCAGAGCAAAGGGCTCGGACTCGGGGCCGCCCAGCAGGATGGGCTCACCTTCAACAGGAATCAGTACGGAACCCTTTTCAAACTGGCCGCACCAACCGGTCAGATACCAGCCGTTGGCAACGTTCAGCTCATCAAAGTAGACCAGCGCTGCATCCAGACCCTTGTCCTTCAGAATCTGTCTGACATTTTTGATTCTTTCCTGTGTTTCGTTCAGATTGTAGTATGACATATCTGTTCTCCTTTTCATATTATTACTGCCTGTATACACAGGACAGCTTTATACACTGTTACATAAAATTGTCATCCAGCGGGAACATAGGACGGCGGATGTTCTTCATGTGCATATCCTCCAACCGTTCTGTAGAACTGCCGGGTGTAAAGGCAAGAATGGCCCGTTCAGCTACGGCAGCCAACTCCGGAAACAGGTAGCCAAGCTTCACCACGACGATCTTAAAGGGACTAAAGTCCAGATCCACAGATTCAAAAATATCCGGGCGGCACATGGAAGCGCGGTTTTTGGTGATAACAACGGTCATATCACCGCAATCCAGTGTGACAGAGGGGCCGGCATTGCCGCCAGTATAGGAGAGAATATCTCCCTTGTGAACCAGCGTTCCTGTGAGAACTGCCTTTTCACTGTTTACATCCAAACTGCCACCGACTTGTACAGTTACGGTCTGACCAATCTCAGCCTTATAGCACTGATCACAGGCCGCTTCATCGGCGATACCGGCAACCAAAACATTTGTAGCTCCTGCAGCTTTCAGACGGTTGATCATGTAGGCATTATCACCTGCGGCACCGGCTGTTGTATTGTCGCCGGAATCCGACAGGAACACCTGATGATCCGTATCCTCCATTGCAAGGCGGATCGCTTCGTCCGGAGCGGCGGTTTCCACAAGGAACTTAAAATCATGGCGAACGTCATAGAACCGCTTTGCCAGTTTGTTTGCACACTCCAAAGCCAAAGCATCGTCCCATTCATGGGTGACAACTAT
Source organism: Faecousia sp. (assembly GCA_045606145.1). Taxonomy (GTDB): domain Bacteria; phylum Bacillota; class Clostridia; order Oscillospirales; family Oscillospiraceae; genus Faecousia. Next base: position 11,101 of record JAZURG010000055.1, on the reverse strand, counting down.
ATTAGGCCCCATGTAAGGCTCGTCGATCCATGGCTGACCGTTGAATACCTGTACACACATAACACCCGGTACAGTGCGTTCCATTTCTTCAGCAGCATCCATGATGCTCTTTAAAGGCTCAAGCGCAGTCTGTACCGCGTCGCCGCAGATAACAACATTGGCTCTTGCGATCTGGGGCCGGGGGAGTAACTTCTTTTCAATGCACTTCAAAAGCAGCTCTGCTGCCCGGATTTGTGTCTGCTTGTGGTCGCTGTGGGGTGCTGTGCGGAAGCCGGTAATGCAGTTGGCCAGAGATACGATCTCATCGGTATTATCGGCATGGAAGTCCAGTGCCAGGGAGATGGGAATATCGTAGCCGACTTTCTGTCGAATCATCTTTACAAGATAAGTATCACCGGAGCCGATCTCCTCAACATACATGGCACCGTGCAGATACAGCCAGATACCGTCGATTCCGTCGGCAGGGATTCTGTCCACCAGATCATGTGCCAGTCGCAGGAAATCTTCTTTGACGACAGCACCGCCCGGCAGTGCATGGCCGTAGATGGTGGGAATGATTTCGCAGCCCTGATCCCGCAGATAATCTACGACCTTGATTTTTTCATACATATCCGTTCCGGCGGCGTAGTCAAAATCCTCATAGTGTGTATAAACGGGTGTTAAGCTGTTGCCCTCACACTGGAGGGAGCCTAATACGATTTTCAATTCTGCAACCCCCTTATGATCATGGATGGTAAATAATAAGCAGTTGTTTCAAAGAAGTGCGTTCACTATGTCAAAAGCGTTACATCAAACTTCACTATAATAATAACTCTTTATGCGAAATGCATAAAGGCAGAAAATAATTTATAAATGGTAAATTATAAAACGAATAAACAAATCGAACAATATTTTGTTGATATTACAAAAACAGTGTGATAAAATTTTATAGCAGGGGGTGAGTCAATGAAGAAATATTTGAATTATCAGGTGACAAAGGATGTAGTGATTAAGGATTTGGTAACCATTGAGACACTGGATATATCGCTTGATTTTTCTTATCCCTATGAGTCCCATGATTTTTATGAATTTGCCTATGTTGATTCTGGCGCGATCCTATGCAATTTTGAGCAAGAGACGGTTGAATTGGAACAAGGCAATTTTTACCTGATTCCTCCTTTTACAAAGCATTCGTACAGTGCAGACAAGGAACTGCCTGCAACGATCTTTATTGTCTGCTTTAGGAGCAATTCCGAGTGCCTGTCCATTCTTGATTGTAAGATTGCATTGGATAAGCATTGCAAACGTATCATTTCTGATATTTTGAGTGAATCGAAGAATGCTTTTGTATTTCCTTTTGATAAAGTCCTTCGGCCAACACTGACACCGGTTTTCGGCGCGCAGCAGTTGGTGGAAAACAACATTGAAAAATTGCTGATCAATTTAATACGCAATCAGATCAGCAATGATAAAGATATTGTGCTGGTTATGAACAGTATTGAATTGGAGAGCAATCTCTGTAATGAAATTATTTATCTGCTGAAAAGCCATGTTTTTGATACGCTGAGTTTAGATCAAATCTGTGAAGAGACCCATTATAGTAAAACCTTTATCAATAATATTTTTAAAAAGAACACAGGTCTTCCAATTATGAAATACTATATGGCTCTGAAAATTAAGGAGGCGAAGACTCTTTTGCGTAACGGTCTTCCTGTGGAAGCTGTTGCCAGCAGACTCAGTTTTGACAGTGCTACTTATTTTACAAAGGTATTTAAAAAGTACACAAATTTGACACCAACTGCATATAAAAGAACAATTATGTAATTGGATATACAGAAAAAATTATGGGGTCAGGTATATACCTGACCCCATAATCCGTAGAATGAATCGTTTGTACTCAGCGGCTGTTGCGGTTCTGGTTGTTATTCTGATTCTGGTTGTTGTTCTGATTGTTGTTCTGGTTGTTATTCTGGTTGTTATTCTGATTCTGGTTGTTGTTCTGATTCTGGTAGTTCTGGTTCTGATTCTTGTTATTCATGGTAATTACCTCCGTTTATTCTTTCCGCGGAATTTCCGCAACGATAGCTTGCCCCAAATGTCAGCTTTTATCCTTTGCTTTAAAGAATAAACTGGCCAGCAATCCGGCGGATATGGCAGCCGTGATGCCGCCGGCACATGCCTTTAAGCCACCGGTGAGGATTCCAATAAAGCCATCCTGATCGACGGCTTCTTTAACACCTTTGGCAAGATTATAGCCGAAGCCTGTCAGTGGAACTGTGGCACCTGCTCCCGCAAAATCAACCAGTTTTTCATAAATGCCAACGGCTCCAAGAAGCACACCTGCAACAACATAACTTACCAGGATCCTGGCAGGTGTCAGTTTGGTTTTATCGATGAGGATTTGTCCGACCAGACACAGCAGACCGCCTACAATAAAAGCCTTGATATAGTCCATATTACTTTCCTCCATGAATGCTTACTGCGTGGCATACACCGGGAATCGGCAATCCCTGCTGTGTGGAAGTAGGGGAGAGCAGCGCGCCGGTGCCACAAAACAGAATCCGCTTCAGTTTTCCACTGTTTAACTGATTCAGTAAATGAGAACATAAAGTAATGGCACTGCAGCCACAGCCGGAGCCTCCGGAATGCACGTCTTGCTTTTGCAAGTCAAAGACCATTGTTCCGCAATCAGCAAGCTTGCCGCCAAGCGATAAACCTTCCTTTCTGGCTAAAGCCAAAAGTGCTTCTTTGCCCAACTGCCCCAGATCACCGGTAACGATCAAGTCAAAATCGCTTTCCCCGGTGTGAAGGTCATCAAAGTGTGCTTTGATTGTTGCCAGGGCTGCCGGTGCCATTGCGGCGCCCATATTGTTTGCGTCTTTGATGCCAAGATCTGTGACGGTACCGATCGTAACGGACTCGATTTTCGGGCCTTTGCCCTCCGGGCATACTAATGCTGCGCCGGATCCTGTAACTGTCCACTGAGCGGTGGGTGTTCGCTGTCCGCCGTATCCCAGAGGAAAGCGATACTGCCTTTCGGAGGATGCGAAATGAGATGAGGTCATTGCGGCTACCTTATCTGCAAAGCCGCCGCTGACAGCCATGGAAGCCACAATAAGGCTTTCTGCCATGGTAGAGCAAGCACCGTAAAGGCCAAGATGGGGTATCCCGGTGTTGCGCAATGGAAATGATGAGCTGATGCACTGATTCAATAAGTCTCCCGAGCATACCAAATCAAAATCTTTCGGAACCATATTGGCTTTCTTTGCCAGCGTTTCCAGAGCCAGCTGCTGCATGCGTTTTTCCGCCTGTTCCCAGGTTTTTTGGCCAAAATAACTGTCATCCTTGGTTAAATCAAATTCCCGTCCCAAAGGACCTTCTTTTTCTTTTTTTCCTGCTACCGCTGCCCATGCGGTGATAATAGTTGGCTGCGGAAGAACAAAGCTTTGCTTTCCGCGCTTCTGTTTTGCCATAGCTGCACCTTCCTGCGTTTTTGGTTAGTATGTCCTTAAATGCGAAAAGGTATGATTATTATTGCAAATCCGCGTAGTCTGCGCTACAATATAGAAAAATGTAAGGAGAAGGAATATGCTGATTTGTCCTGTTTGTGGCAAGCCTTTTACCTTTGGCGAAAGGTGCGCGTCCTGTGAGAAAGGACATAGCTTTGATATAGCCAAAGAAGGATATTTGAATTTACTGCGGACAAACAAAAGCGGCGATAAAATCGGTGACGATAAGCTGGCTGCCAGATGCCGCCGGGATTTCTTAAATAAAGGATACTATGCACCGCTAAAGGATGCTTTGGTTGCGTTATTTGCCGATAAAGAAGGAAGTCTTCTCGATATTTGCTGCGGAGAGGGTTACTACACCAGCGCAATCGCTGTCAACAAAAACTTGCGTGTATATGGCTTCGATATTTCCAAGGAAATGATCCGGCTGGGTGCTAAACGCGGCGGGTTTACCGCTTTTGTTGCCAATATGGCATCGATCCCTGTGGCTGATTGCAGTTTTGATTACTGTATTCATTTGTTTGCGCCCTTCAATGAAGAGGAATTTACACGTGTCTTAAAACCGGGTGGAAAGCTATACACTGTTGTTCCCGGAAGTCATCATCTTTGGGGCCTTAAAAACGCAGTATATGATACACCGTATTTAAACGACGAGCAGCTTCCGGCAACCAAAGTATTGAAGCTGTTGGGTACCACAAAAATCAGTGCCGGAGTTACGCTGAGATCTGCGGAAGATATTGAGGCAGTGTTTCGTATGACACCCTATTATTTTCACACAAGCGCCACGGATAAGCAAAAGCTGATAGGTATCGATACACTGGACACGAGAATCGAATTCGTGATTGCAGAATATGAGAAGGCATAATTATTGGAGGTAAAAAATATGGCAATTGTAACCATTATTGGCGCGGGCATGATGGGTTCCGCACTGGCGTTTCCGGCCAGAGAGAACGTCAACGAAGTGCGTTTGGTAGGAACCCACCTGGATCGTGAAATTATTGAATCCTGTATTTCCGGCAACAGACACCCCAAATTTGTCAAGGATTTTCCCGCAGGCTTGAAATATTATCAAATTGAGCAGGTCAAAGAGGCCATTGCCGGTGCTGATCTGATCATCGGCGGTGTCAGCAGCTTTGGTGTCGATTGGTTTGGCGATGAGATCCTGCCAATTCTGGATGAAACAGTACCGATTATCACGGTAACAAAGGGTCTGATCGATACTCCCGATGGCAAGCTTATTACATACCCTGCCTACTGGGAGCAGAAGCTTGCAGATCAGGGATTGAAACGCAATTTGAATGCCATCGGCGGGCCTTGCACCAGTTATGAGCTGGTGGCCCACGACCAGACAGAGGTTGCTTTCTGCGGTAAAGACAGGAAGACATTGGAATACATCCGCAGTATCATGACAACGGACTACTACCACATCAGTCTTTCTACAGATGTGACCGGCATTGAGAGTGCGGTGGCACTGAAGAATGGATATGCTCTGGGCATTGCTTTGACCATCGGCTTGAACCAAAGGGAATTTGGTCTGGACAGTGAACTGCATTTTAATTCCCAGGCAGCAGCCTTTGGTCAAAGCCTGAAAGAAATGGCAAGGCTTTTAAAATTCCAGGGTGCCGGTACACTGGATAATCTGGCTGTGGGTATTGGTGACCTATATGTGACGGTCTACGGCGGCCGTACCCGGCTGATCGGCATTCTGCTGGGACGGGGATTAGACATTGACGAAGCCAGGGAAGAACTGAACGGAGTGACGCTGGAGTCGCTGGTGGTTTCTGAGCGTGTTGCCCGTGCGGTTAAGAAGAGCGCGGAAAAGGGAATTCTGAATCTGGATGATTTCCCGTTGCTGCTGCATATCGATGAGATACTCAGCCGGAAGAAACCCGTCAATATCCCTTGGGAAGCTTTTACATTCCGCAATTTTGAAAGCTAAAAGGAGCAGCTATATGTTAACATTAGAACGAGCGAAAGAATTGCTCAGCACCACCACTACTGAGCCCCATTTGTTTCTTCATGCCAAGAATGTGATGGTTGCCATGGGCGGCCTTGCAAAGCACTACGGTGCCAATGAAGAACATTGGATGGCCATTGGATATCTTCATGATTATGACTATGAGCAGCATCCGGATGCCCATTTGCAGCACACGGCGGAGCCGTTACTGGCCGCAGGACTGTCGGAAGAAGAGGTTCGGGCCATTTTGGCACATGGCTATCTGCATTTGAACGATGTGCAGCCGCTGACCGACCTGGAAAAATCCCTCTTCACTGTGGATGAACTGACAGGCATTATCCAGGCAGCGGCACGAATGCGCCCGCTTGGCATTACGGATATGGAAGTTTCCAGCTTCATGAAGAAATTCAAGGATAAGAAGTTTGCTGCCAAGTGTGACCGGGAAGTGATCCGCAAGGGCTGCGAAATGATGGGTATGGAAGTACGGGATGTGGCGGAAATCTGCATTGAGGCAATGAAGCAGTACGCTGTTGAACTGGAAATCGGTCCCAAGGAAGCGGTATAAAGCGTTTTGCACTCTGCTGTTGCAGGGTGCAAAATTTTATATAGAAATTGGAAGTAATTTTTGATTTTCGATTGTATAATAGGTGAAGAATCCACCTAAGGAGGATGACCCATGGATAACGGCGCAAGTAGCTACCGCCGCTACCTGAGTGGGGAAGAAGCAGCGTTTGAGCAAATCGTAAAAGATTATTTTGATCCATTGACCGGTTTTATCAACAGCTATGTGCATGATATGGCCGCGGCGGAGGATATCGCCATTGACGTATTTTCCGATCTGATTGTTCATAAACACAGATATAATTTTCGTGTGTCACTAAAGACATATCTGTTTATGATTGGCCGCAGCCGTGCCCTCAATTACATAAAGCGCCGCGGCAGATTTCAGATGGTGGAGTTAGACATGGCCCAAAAGGAGCTTCCGGAAGCTCCGTCTCCGGAAACGATGCATAGCGCAAGTCAGCGTGATCAAGCTGTCCGGAATGCTTTGACGCAACTGCACAGTGACATGCGGGAAGCGGTGCAGCTTGTGTATTTCGAGGAAATGAGCTGTGCGGATGCCGCAAAGGTCATGAGAAAGACGGTCAAGCAAGTTTATAATCTTTTATACCGTGCCAAAACTGCGCTTCGAACCATTTTGGCAGAGGAGATCGAATTATGAGAAATTTTGAAGAGCGGATGCATGAGATCCACAGGCGCAGCCACGCGCGGATCCTTCGTCGCAGGAGACAACTGACAATGCTTTGTTTGCCGCTGGTGGCAGCCGCGGGTGTTGTCGGCGCACTGAAGATTCATCGGCCCGGAGTCTATCAGCAAACCGATATTACGCAGCCAACCATCACGATCATTCAGGAGTACAGTAACAGCTTACCTAATTTGACCGTGGAGTATATCCCTAAGTACACAGACAGGGAAAAGGTGGAAAGCATCCAAACCTTGATTGCTGGACTTGTACTTATTGATGAATTTACGGTAGACACAACGCGCACCGATAGCATTCACACACAGGCAACGTCTGCTCATGAAATCCATAAGTTCATCCTTGAATCGGAGGAGGGCACTACGGAATATACATTGATTGGCAATACGTTGGCTGACTATAGTGCTGACGTGGTTTATAAGCTGACGGATTATCAGCGCATTCTGTTATTGAAGCTTTTAGGACTTTCGGTGGAATAAGGAGAAAATATGAAAAAGAAATGGTTTGCAGCCATACTGGCTGCTGTTATGGCGATATCCTGCAGTGCCTGTGCGGAATCGCCATCTGCAATTCCCACAACTGAACCGACATCAACATCTTTTGAAGGCATCAGCATCAAAGTGCTGAAAGCAGAAATCCAGAAGGAGGAAACGATCCTTCAGGTGCAGTGGAAGAATGAGACGGAGTATTCCATCCTGTATGGCGAGATGTTCGGTTTGCAGAAGTGGGTCGACGGACAATGGGTCGATTGCCCCATGAATGAAAATACCGGTTTTATTGCTATCGGTTACATGCTGCAACCGGGAAAGACAATTACCAAGTCCTATACGCTTCGCTGGGCCTTTGGTGATCTGGAGGCGGGACGCTACCGGTTTTTAACAAGCTGCAGTGTAGAAGTTAGTTATTCATATCAAGACCATAAGCTCTCTGCCGACTTTACGTTGGGAGAGGAAGCTTCGCCGATAGTCTTTGAACAGCCTCCGAAGCTGTGGCTTGTCCATTCCGGAAAAGAACTGGCAACGAATGGTAACTATACCTGGAATTATGAATTGGAAGATGGTATGTGGGCATGCGTCAATGCCGATTCATCGCATCCTCTGTGCTTAAAAGATGATTTGTCCATGATCACCCCGGAAACGCTGAATCTGATACTGGACTTTGAAAAACAGCCGGATGGTTACACGATCCGCTGCTGGCCCGACTCGGCTGATGTCAATGATGAAGGCGAGACGATAACGAGTCAGTATGACCGGATCGAACTGAAAATAGGCGCGCACATCTATGCGGTAACGGCAACCTGGAATGATGACGGCAGCGGCTTCTACGGCACAGCGACCTACGTTTTCTATGCCGCTCCGACAGTGATTCCTATCATTGAAGAAGCAACACTCTATATTGCCGGCGAGTTTGTTTCTCTCGGCGAGAAACAAACAGCAGTTCTTTCCAATATTCTCACTGGCCTGCCTTATGATCAGAACCTGATCTGCAATTGTAAGCCGGAATATGAAGTGCTGTTGCCCAACGGAATGAAATACGGTATCCATTTGGAAGAAGCATATGCCCGCTGTGATGAAGGCCAGAGCAAGCTGAATGACGATCAGCTAAATGCACTTACAGCAATTATCGATTGGGCTCTGGAACAGACAAAAGCAAGGTAAACTTAAGATACTCTTAAACCCCGCCGGATTGTTTTTCCGGTGGGGTTCTGCTATAATTTGGCATACAGGAGGAAATGATTATGAATGAATTTGCCCAATTTGTCCTCAGCAAACTGCAAAGCAGTATTATGCTTATTGTGCTTGCTGTTCCGCTGATTGCGGCCTGTTTTCTGGTTATCTATTTAAACTGCAGGAAGAGAGGCAATCGGTTCCCTTGGAAAAAGGCAATCCTATGGACACTACTGTCGGGATATCTGTTAGTCCTTGGATATGTAACGCTTCTACGTGGAATGTTCATGGGTCACTTTGTGAACCTGCATTTATTCCGTGCGTGGCGGGAAGCGTGGAACAATTATTCTGCCAAGAACTGGCTGAATGTTTTGTTGAATGTGGCTATGTTTGTACCGCTCGGTGTTCTGCTGCCGCTTGTGTCCACGAAACTGAGAAAGTGGTACATTTCCATATCAATGGCATTTGGCCTGTCGTTGGTCATTGAACTGCTCCAGCTTTGGCGGGGTAACGGCATTTGTGATATAGATGATCTCTTTGCGAATACTTTGGGCGCTGTAATTGGTTACGCTGCGATCATATTTGTACTTACAATTACGGGAAAAGGTAAAGTTGATTGGAAGCGCTGCTTGTGCTGTTGCTTGGCGCTGCTGGTAACAGTTGGAGGTATTTGCGGAATCTTCATTACCTATGAACTGAAGGAATATGGCAACATCCCCAATATGGCATCCTTTCGGGTCAATACATCCAGTGTTGATTGGGAGTTGACCTGTGTGCTGCCATCTGAACCGGAGAATATACCGATATATCATACTCAAACCTATTCGAAAGAAGATTGTATATCTTTCGCTTCGGATTTTTCGGAGATTTTTGGAATTGATTTTAAAGAGGTCCTATATTACGATGAGGAAGCATACTTCATTGATCGCGGCGGTGATAACGGTACCCATTTTCTAACGATATCCTATCTGGACGGCGCATATGAATACCACGGTGATATTTGGAGCGTGGATTCGTGGGCAGATGCCGATAGGGAAGCCGTGGTTGCCGCTTTGGGTGAATTCCCGCTGATGATTCCAAAGGATGCTGTCTTCTCTGTAGATGGTGAAGGCTGGCACAGTTTTACAGTGGATTCCTTGATGCTTGATGACACCATGTATGATGGTACGATGCGGTGTCGTTATGGCGCTGATGGGAGAATCTATGTTGTTGAGAATCATCTGATTTCCTACAAGCCCTATAGTCAAGCGGAGATCATAACGCCCCAAAAGGCTTACGACAAGCTGTGTAACGGCGAATTCTCCGGTGGAGATTACTTTGAACGCAGAGCGCCTAAGGATATTGAGGTTGTTGGTGCGGCATTGGAGTATCGAGTTGATACAAAGGGATTCTACAGGCCGGTGTATGTGTTCGAATTGGTAGCTACAGATTGCGGATATCAGGGCACGGTTATGGTAAGGGCGGACTAAGAAAAGTTCTTTAATCTGACATTCATTGATTTTGACTATGAAGATATCCCCCATCCGGATGGATCGGGTGTTCTTTTATGAAGACTAACCTAAATTTTAATACAAATGCACCCCCTTTGAGCAAAGGGGGTGCAAAGTCATTTCAGGGGGTGCATTTAGTGAGTAGGGGGTGCAAAATTACAATATCCAACGATCGCAGGTTGTTCCCAATCGTCAAAAGAATCTAAATTTATTACTGTGTCGGTTCCGCGATCTGCCCAAAAACGAAGGGTAACCGAACGGGTCGGCAATTCGCCTTCATCTAAAATCAGCATATCGCCATTATCATACGATGCAAAAACGTAAAACCGCGTTTCAGGATATTGATATTCGAGAATTCTCTTCCAATATAGCAATATACCTACTGCTGTGGTGAGGAGTGATTTTACTCCCTCATCTGTTTGGACATCCAAATGTATTTCGTTTCCATCCCATTCAAGTTGGGATAAATCCTGAGTGGATTTAATCTGCTTTCTGTCCATTCCACAGAAATTGGAAACACCCCAATACTTTCTTCCAATGGCATCTTCTTTTTGCCAGATGGGATAGCTACTATCCTGTGAGATAAGATGCACATCGTCAATCTGGTATTGTTCAAGAAGAGATTTCATAGCTCTATTCAGTTTCACGTTGCATCACCACCTTAAATTCATTATACCATAAAGCTCACTTTTTTCAACGATTCCAGCGTATAATTTAACGATTACCTCTATAAATCAACGATTACGCTAATAATTTAACGATTGCCTATCTTTTAACGATTCGAAACGGATACTAATGCAATGGCAAGAGGTTTTTTCCTCCGAAAGTTCTTAAAAAGCTGATATTGGGTATAAAATAACCGTCATTCCGTTGTATCAGAATGACGGTTATTCTTTGGCGGAGAAGGAGGGATTTGTTTGCATTTTTGCCCTTGGCAAAAATAGATGTAGCATCAAGTGCTTGCACTGGTTGCAGCAATATGTACCGGCATATTGCATTTGTAATTATTCAAATCCCTCTTCAAGTATAAAAGAATACCCCATCCGAATGGATGGGGTATTCTTTTATGGCGGAGAAGGAGGGATTTGTTTGCATTTTTCCGTTGGTAAAAATAGATGTAGCAACCAGTGTTTGCACTGGTTGCAGCAATATGCCACCGGCATATTGCATTTGTAATTATTCAAATCCCTCTTCAAGTATAAAAGAATACCCCATCCGAATGGATGGGGTATTCTTTT
>JAZURG010000054.1:0-28031 GCA_045606145.1 Faecousia sp. | reverse complement strand
TCTACCAATTGAGCTATACCCCTATATATAAAAGGCTAAGCGCCTTATTGTTGTTGGTGGGCCTTCAGGGATTCGAACCCGGGACTATCCGGTTATGAGCCGGAGGCTCTAACCAACTGAGCTAAAGGCCCGTTCAGGTCACGGGTGCCGGGCACCATCGCAAGGTGCATTGTACCATCTTTTTCACAGGCTGTCAAGGCTTTTCTTTTCTATTTTTCAAAAAGAGGGCGGATGTAGTCATCCGCCCCTGCTTTATCAAAGGGTCTGCAGATAGGCGCCGGGGCCGCTTTCATAGAGGTCACCGCCATGGGCATCCAGAATAACGGTCAACGGCATATCTTCCACCTGAAGCCGCCGTACGGCTTCACAGCCAAGATCCGGCCAGGCAATGATCTCCAGAGATTTAACACACTGGCACATCAGCGCGCCGGCACCACCCAGCGCCGCCATATACACAGCGCCGTTGCGGACAACCGCGTCTTTCACTGCCGCGTCCCGCTTGCCCTTGCCGATCATGATCTTGTTTCCCAGATCCAGCAGCCGTGGAGAATAGGCATCCATACGGCCGGAGGTGGTGGGACCGGCAGAACCGATGATCTGACCCGGCTTCTCCGGTGTAGGGCCAACATAGTAGATCGCGCTGCCTTCCAACGCAAAGGGCAGAGCTTCACCTGCGTCCAGAGCCTCGCACATCCGCTTATGGGCCGCGTCACGGGCGGTATAGACGATACCGCTGAGCAGCACCGTATCGCCCGCGCGGAGCGGCTTCAAGTCCTCCGCGGTACAGGGGGTTGTCAGTTTATATTGCATAGCGTTTCCCTCCTTACACTCTGGCCGTTGCGCGGCGGGTCACATGGCAGGAAATATTCACAGCCACCGGCAGACCTGCCACATGGGTGGGCATAGCTTCAATAGCCAATCCCAGGCAGGTGGTTCTGCCGCCGAAGCCCTGGGGGCCGATGCCCAAAGCGTTCACCGCGTCCAGCAGTTCCTTTTCCAGTGCGGCATAGTAAGGATCCGCGTGGGGCTGATCCAGAGGCCGCAGCAGCGCCTTTTTGGCAAGGTATGCCACCTTGTCAAAGCAGCCGCCCACACCGATACCCAGCACGATAGGCGGACAGGGATTGGAACCTGCCTGTTTGACGGTATCCAGCACAAACTTCTTAAAGCCTTCCACACCGTCAGCAGGCTTCAGCATGGCAAGACGGCTCATATTCTCACTGCCAAAGCCCTTGGGTGCCACAGTGATGTTGCAGCAATCGCCATTTACCAAATGAACGGTAATAGCAGCGGGGGTGTTGTCTCCGGTATTGACACGGCGCAAAGGGTCCCCTACGATACTTTTGCGCAGATAGCCGTCCCCATAGCCACGGCGGACACCCTCGTGGATAGCGGCCTCAAAATCGCCCTCGATGTGGACATCAGTACCCAATTCCACGAAGACACATGCCATGCCCGTGTCCTGGCAGATAGGCATGTGCTGCCGGTCGGCAGCAACCAGGTTCTCGCCCAACAGGTCCAGCGTGCTTTTGGCAAGGGGCCAAGGCTCCTGCGCCCTTGCTGCTTCCAAAGCTTCCCGGACATCCTCCGGCAGCTTCAAATTTGCCTCAATGCAAAGTGCCGCCACGGTGTCCGTGATGGCCTGTGCCTGGATTGTTCTCATAAAAACATCCCTTTCCATGGATTTTTCTTCATTATAGCAGACCACTACAAAAAATGCCACCCATTTTCCTATCGCGCAAATACCAAAATAACGGGCCATATTGGCCCGTTATTTTTCAGTTTGTCAAAAAAGTATAGATTTTAGAATATCAACCGCACAGCGCATATGAGGTGGTGTTACTTTCTTGTCGCCGAACAAGAAAGTAACCAAAGAAGTCGGCATAGGGGAGGAACTGAGTTCATTGCTCCCGCATTCAAAGCCGTCCCTCCCCTATGTACCCCTTCCGCGCGCACTTACGGTGGTGCGGCATAGGTCTTCTGTTGTAATTGGGTTTATGGCAGTGGGAAAGGATACAAAACCCAAGGAGATGGAAACAGAAGTGCAGTATGTTATGTACTGAACATAGGTTGTACGGTATATGCTTCCAGATTTCGGGAACCTTTATATTTTCGAAAAACGATTGGCACATCGGTGTGCGCACCGGCATGGTAATGACATAGTTTTTTGACAGTCTCAAACCGAGCCTGCTCCCAGCAGGCTCGGTCTCATTATATAGTTTTCTTTTCCTGCGCACGGCGAATCCGCTCTTCCAGATAGAGGAACGACCCTTCATCCATTTCATAATCACATGGAATCAGTTTTTTCCGTTCGCCAAATTGCCGCAGCTTTTCGATGCCGTTTCCCGCATACCGTTCGTATGCTTTTGGAAGCAAAACAGCGTCCTTATCCAAAAGCCAGGCATCCCAATCGGTAATTTGTGAAAACAAGACCGGCTCCGAAAGAGAAACACTGTGGTTGTAAGTCTGGCAGGTTTCCTGCAGAATCTTTCCAAACCGCTCACTGTGACTCACAATGCCAACAGCGATGTCATGGCGCATTCTGATAATTCTGGACAGGCATCGGGGGTTGGGCCGCAGAGCAATGCGCACCAGTTTTTCTTTTTCCGGCAGAACCTGCGACAGCAGCGCCGCATGGGCTGTGGTGGTGACAATCAGATCCATCTCTTCTGCCATGGAATAGGGGTATTCCATGGCATTATCCACCAGATAGGAATAGACTTCAATATTGCCCACATCCCGAAGCTGCTCTGCCATTTGAGAAAGGCTCTCCGGGTTGCAGTCCAGAACAGCCACCTTCAAAAGAGAAACCTGTTCCATTCGCTGCCGCAGCTTCAGATCCAGAAAGATATTCACTTCTCCGGCAGAAAAACCCATCTCTTCCAGACTGTCCAGCAGATCGTCGATCGCTGCCATGGCACGGTCTTTCCGGCTGCCCGCATCCAAACGCTGCTGGCAAATGAAGGTTCCCCTGCCGCGGATCTTCTCAATGATACCCTCATACTCCAGCTCGTCATATGCCCGCTTAATGGTGCCTCTTGCCACACCTAACCGGTCGGAAAGCTCCTGCACCGTAGGCAGCTGCGCACCGGTTTCCAAAGTACCGGCCTTCACCGCCGCACGGATTTTATCCACCAACTGCTGGTAAATGGGGATATCCAAGGTTTGATTGATCTGCCAAAGATCGTTCAAGCTTCCTTCCTCCTCACTTAACATTGTAGATGGTATCCAAATGGGTGCCGTCCCGGTAGATCACTTCTGCCACCGCCCGGTCGCCTTTGATGAGACGCTTGGGTGTACCGGTGATCCGTTCGGCTTTTTCCTTCAGTTCGTGGATATCCACAACCGGTAGTTCTGCGTTTTTCAGTTTCTGTGCCAGTTCCGTGTTTTTGGGATTGACAGCTATGCCACCCTGTGTCACCAGCACATCGATGTCCCTACCGGGGGTAGAAATACATTGCACCCTGTCGGTAACGATGGGAAGTCTTGCCCGGAACATAGGCGCAATGATCATGCACAGCTTGCTTCCGGCCGCGGTATCACTGTGGCCACCAGAGCCGCCCATGATGTAGCCGTTGGAGTCCGTATGGACATTGACGTTGAAATCGGTATCGATCTCGGTAGCGCCCAGAATGACCACATCCAGACTATCCACCACCGCACTGCGAACAGCGGGGCTTGCATAGTGCAGCGCTGAGATCTCCCTGTGCTTGGGGTTATTTCGAATGGATTCCACCGCCTTCAAATCGAAGCACTGGACATCCATCAGACTTTGGAAGCAGCCGGCTTCCAGCATATCCACCATGTAACCGGTAATGCCGCCCAGGCCGAAGCTGCCCTTGATATTATCCCTCAGCATGATCTCTTTTAGGAATTTGGCAGCCGCCAAAGAAGCACCGCCTGCACCTGTCTGGAAGGAGAAGCCATCCTTCAAAAGGCCGGAGTTTTCAATGACCTTTGCGGCATAGGAAGCCATCACCAAACCCACGGGATCCCGGGTGATCTGGGTAGTGCCGGAAACGATGCCCTTCGGATTGCCAATGGCATCCACCGTTACAACGTAATCCACATACTGTTCCGAAATAGAGAAGTCTGCCAGTGGATAAGGAACCAGATTATCGGTGATGACCACCACTTTTTTTGCGTACATGGCGTCGGCAAAGGCATAGCCCAAGCTGCCGCAGGCGGACTTACCGTACTTGCCGGAGCAGTTACCCATAGGGTCTGCGGCAGGGGCGGCAATAAAGGCCACATCGATGGGAGTTCTGCCCAGAGCGATATCACTGGGACGGCCGCCATGGGTTCGGAACTGCACGGGGTTTTCCATAATACCCCGGCTGATCTCCCGACCAAGACCGGAAGCCATATAGTTCGTCTGAATCGTGGTCACCACATGGTTTTCAATATGACCCAGAAGCGGTGCGTGGGCATCGAACAGAGAACTGGCATTCACCGTCAGATCCTTGATACCTAACGCAGCAATCTCCTCCATGACCATATTCAGCACAAAGTCGCCGTTTCGCAGGTGATGATGGAAGGAAACAGTCATGCCGTCCTTCAGGCCGGAAAGCAGCACCGCCTCCCGGATGGAGTTGACCAGCTTATTCATCATGCTTCCTCCCTTCTGATTCCCAGTGCTTCCGCAGCCGCGATGGTCTGCTGTGCCCGGGCCACGATGGGTGCGTCTATCATCTTGCCGTGAAGCGCAATGGCACCCTTACCCTGCTTCTTAGCCAGTTCAATGGCATCCATCACCTCGTAGGCATATTCGATTTCTTTCATTGTGGGACTAAACACGCTGTTGATCGCTTCCACATGTCTGGGAGAAATGGATGCCTTGCCGTTAAAGCCAAGGGCTTTGGCATAACGGGCATCGGTCCAGATGCCTTCGTCGTCATTGACATCGGTAAAGGGGGTGTCATACACAGCAATACCGGCCGCCCGCGCGGCAACTACCAGCCGGGTACGGGCATACTCGATTTCCCGCCCCTCCTTGGTACGTTTGCACTGCAGATCGGCAGTCAGATCCTCCGCACCCAAAAACAGCGCCCTGACACGCTTTGCTGCGGTGGCAATGGCAAAGGCATTCTCTACACCCATAGCCGTCTCGATCAGTGCCATCAGGCCAACGGTATTGGGTGCAAATCCCAGCTTTTTTTCCAGTTCTGTCAGATAAGCATCTGCTTCCAAAATGTCCGAGGCACAGCCGGTCTTGGGGAGCAGCAGCATGCCCGGTTTTTGGGGAACCACCGCATCCATATCCTTTTTCCAGTAAGCCGTATCCACGGAGTTAATACGTACGATCATTTCACAGCCGTGAAAATCCATATAGCGCATAGTATTGCGCACAAGGATTCGGGCCGCATCTTTTTCAGCCGGGGCAACCGCATCTTCCAAATCGAAGATCACAGCATCAGCACCCAAACAGTTGCCGTTGATGAGCATATTGGGGTTATTGCCCGGTAAAAACAGCATACTTCTTCGCATCAGGCATCTCCCTTTCCCCGCAGAACAGCGGTTTCCACTCTGGCCCGGATAACGCACTCCAATGCGCCACGGTCTACGATCCTTACAGCGGCATTTTGGATGCCTTGCTCATGCAGAACTTCTGTCACCACTTCCCGGATAGCATCACCAAACTGGTTATAAACTACCGATTCCAATTGGATCTCCAGGCCCTGCGCAGGTTCGATCTGCACATATACATCGCTGGACTCCACAGTACCGGCAGAGGCACTTTTTACAATCTCCAAAACATTCTACCCCTTTCAACCAATAATTGTACTATAACAATTGTATATAACTTTTATCACAATTGCAATCTTTTTATTTGCATCCGGGAAAACATTATGTATAATAGACAGTAACGAGGTGAGAGAGTATGGAAATTCGGCCAAATACGTCCCTGCGTTTCAGCACCGGTACACAATGGGAGACGTTGCTTACCTGCGCAGGACTGACTCCGGACCGGGATGCAGAACAAACCGTAACCGTATGGGAGCAGGAACAACTGATCGCCACCGGTTCCCGAAAAGGAAATCTTCTCAAGTGCATTGCGGTACATCCGGAGCATCGTGGAGAGGATCTGACGGCAGTGGTCATTTCCCAGCTTCGTGCCGATGCCTTTTCGGCAGGCTATAAGCATCTGTTTCTATACACCAAACCGGAAAACCGGCGGATGTTTGAGAGTCTCTTTTTCTATCCCATTGCCCAGACAGATACCGTGCTTCTGATGGAAGACAAACGGGGAGGAATCCATGCATTTCTGGATACGCTGCCGCAAGCCGTACCGAGCCGGAAAACCGGTGCTGCGGTTATGAACTGCAATCCCTTCACATTGGGCCATCGGTATCTGGTGGAAACCGCTGCAAAAGAATGTGACCATGTGTTTATTTTTGTACTGTCCGAGGATCAAAGCCGTTTTTCCGCTGACCAACGAATGGAAATGGTGCGCTTGGGAACGGCAGATCTACCTAACGTGACGGTGCTGCCTACCGGCCCGTATCTGATTTCCAGTGCCACCTTCCCTACATATTTTCTCAAAGACAGGGATTCGGCTGCGCAGGTCCACTGCAAGCTGGATATCGAAATCTTTGAAAAATACTTTGTGCCCCGTTTCGGTATCACCCACCGCTATGTGGGAACCGAGCCATTCTCCCCCATGACCGCCCAATATAACGACGCGCTAAAGGAGAATCTTCACAATGTCACATTCGTGGAGATTCCCCGGTTGGAAACCGGAAATACCCCTGTCAGCGCCAGTGCTGTCCGTGCAGCGTTGGACCGTAACGAGGACATCCGGGCGTTGGTACCCGAAACCACTTACCGATATTTGACCCAAGGAGGAAAAACCCATGGCTGAACGCAGACCAACCCATATTCTAAGCAGCTACTATGCCCCCCGCGGCCATAACCGTATGTATGCCCTGGGACAGCAGTTGGCGCAAATGTACCTGTCCCCCAACGATAAGCTCATCGGTGTCATCGGCGATGCCGGTTCCGGCAAAAGCGCCCTGATCCGGGGTATGTTCCCGGGATTGGAGCTGACCAACGATGACAACGGCGTATATGTCCGTCCCCTGCCCTTATTGGAACAGGACACCGGCTTTGCCTTCTTTTCTCCCCATACCTACCATGTGGATATCCGATTTGAAAACGGCTTTACCCAGATGAGCGTCCTTGCCGATGCCATTGCCGAAGCATTGGATAAGGGCCGCCGCGTAGTGGTGGAGCATTTTGATCTGGTATACCCCTTGCTGGGCGCCAACGCCAACATTCTCATCGGTGTCGGCGAGCAGGTATTGATCTCCCGCCCCACCCTCTTTGGCCCGGAGCCGGATGAAATTAAAAACGAAGTCTATAAGTCCCTTCATTATCGGCTCATGGCACATACTGCCGAGGACCTGTGTGAAATGTACATGGATGAATTCGATATGGAGCGCTGCGGCCACGATGATGTCAAGCACGGCTTTGCCATCTACTTCCCGGAAACGAAGCCTTCCTTTGATATTGAAGAGCTGGAACGGAAGGTCAAGGATGTCATTGCCCAAAAACTTCCCATTACCTATGTGGATGACCACCATATCAGCGTCGGAGATAAGATCCATAAGTGCAACGGTCCCCGGATCCATGTGAGCAACACCTCGCAGGTAGAAAACTTCCGGCTGATGCACCACTTTATGTATGACCGTTTCAAGCGCCGGTATCTGCTGGTTGGCTGTGTGGGTGAAGGCTCTGAGCAGATTCTGGAAAAGCTGGACATTCAGCGGCAGCGCCCCGGTTGGGATTGAGCATGGAACGTTCATTATTGGAAATTCTGGATGCCCGGGAGCAACGTGTTCACCGTCAGAAAGAATTACTGGAAACGTTCTGCGTCCCCCTTATCTGCTTCACGCTGAATATACCCGGTCCGGACAAAGCTTCTGCGCTGATTGAAAAGGGATTTCAGTTGGGATGCCGCCTGTTAAAGCAGCAACTGAAACAGTGGAAACTTCTCCACTGGGAGCAGCGGTGCGGCGCAGCCGGTTGGGAGGCTTTTTTCTGTGTGGATGGGCCAGCCGAAGGCATCAAAAGGGCCGCCGTATACCTGGAAGATAAAACTGCCGGCGGACGGGTCTTTGATATCGATGTGCTGACCCCAAACGGAACAAAGCTGGATAGAGAAACCCTCGGTTTTTTCCGGCGCAAGTGCCTTCTGTGCGATCAGGACGCAGTCGTCTGTGGACGCAGCCGCAGCCACAGCGTAGACGCATTATACCAAAAAGCAATGACGCTTTTGGAAGACGGCATTGTGGAAGAAATCTCCCGTCTGGCGGTACAAAGTCTACTGTGCGAAGTCTATGCCACACCAAAACCGGGACTTGTGGACAGAAGCAACAACGGAAGCCACACCGATATGGATTTGATGCTGTTTTTGCGTTCTTCCGCTGTTTTATGGTCCTACTTCCGCCGCTGTGTGAAAATCGGTTTGCGGAGCAATGATCCTGTGGCGGTGTTTGAAAAACTGCGGCAGGAAGGATTGGAAGCTGAGCAAACCATGCTGAAGGCCACCGGTGGTGTCAACACCCACAAAGGTGCCATCTTCAGCCTGGGCATTCTCTGCGGGGCGGCCGCTATGGTCATGCCGCAGCAGTGGGAAGATATCACAACACTCAGCCGGCTTTCTGCAGACATGGTAAAGGGCATTGTAAGAAAAGATTACGAATATATGGACCGACCCGTTACTCACGGAGAAAAGCTGTTTGCCCGGTATGGTATCACAGGCGCCCGTGGACAGGCAGAAGCAGGCTTCCCTGCCGTTTTTCAAGTTGGTCTGCCCGTCCTGGAGGAAGGACTTCAAAAAGGTCTTTCTTTTAACGACACCCTTTGTGCCACATTGCTGCACATCATCGCCACCACTTGGGACACCAATCTCATCAAGCGGGGCGGTATGGTTGCCTGTGCCCAGATCCAGAGCGTTCTGCAGGTGCTGTTACGCCGCAGCCCCTACCCGTCACAGGATATCCTGGAAGACCTGGATAATGCTTTTATTCGGCAAAATCTTTCCCCCGGTGGAAGTGCTGATCTTCTGTCCGCCACCTGCTTTGTTTATTTTCTGAAGCATCTATAGACAACGCCCTGCATCGGCAGGGCGTTCAGCTTGTCAAAAAAGCCTTTTTGACAACCTGCCTGCGTTTTTCAAACTTTTTAAAGTTTGAAAAACGGTCTGATTGAACGCGAAAGACAACCCTGACGGTTTTCTTTCACACTATCTTTCCCTCCGAAGCTTCTGAATGGGTGGTTTTTTGACAGTATAATTGCCCTGCTAAAGCAGGGCATTTCTTCATAAATAGGCAAAAACCTCCTTGACAAAAAGACTAGTCAATTATACTATATAGATATAGCACAATACAAAAATTACTGTTCATAGCGAGGTGCATCATGGAAAAGCGTGAAAAGAAAGTGCTGGTCATCGGCGTTATCGGCGCGGATGTCCATGCGGTAGGTAACAAGATTCTCTATCATGCCTTTACCGAGGCAGGTTTTGAGGTCGTGAACCTGGGCGTTATGGTTTCCCAGGAAGAATACATCGCAGCCGCCATTGAGTCCGACGCGGATGCCATCGTGGTTTCCTCCCTCTACGGCCAGGGTGAGCTGGATTGCCGCGGCATGCGCGAAAAATGCGATGAGGCAGGTCTCAAGGGCATTCCTCTGGTAGTCGGCGGCAACATTGTTATCGGCAAGCAGAAGTTCGAGGATGTGGAAAGGCGCTTTAAGGACATGGGCTTTGACCGTGCGTTTCCTCCCGGAACCGCACCCGAGACCACTATTGAAGCACTCCGTGAGCTGCTGAATATGGGCGGTGAGCAGCAGTGAAAGCTGTTCTGCTAATTGACTTCGGTTCTACATATACCAAATTGACCGCCGTCGACTTGGATGCGGAAACGGTTCTGGGTACGGCAGTGGCTTACACCACCGTCCAAACGGACATCAACGACGGTTTGCAAAACGCACTTGCTCAACTGGAAGCCAAAACCGGCAAGCTGACATTTGACGAATGCTATGCCTGTTCTTCTGCTGCGGGTGGTCTGCGGATGGTCACCAGTGGCCTTGTGCCGGAGCTGACCGGTGAAGCTGCCCGCCTTGCCAGCCTGGGTGCGGGTGCAAAAGTCGTTGGTGTTTATGCCTTCCAGTTAACAGAAGACGATTTGGAAGACATCAAGGCTCAGAAGCCGGATATTTTCCTGCTGGTAGGCGGCACCGACGGTGGCAACACCGAATGCATTCTTGGTAATGCCCGGATGCTGGCGCAGCTGAAAGGAGATTTTCCCATCATCATTGCCGGCAACCGCACTGCCGCAAGAGAGTGCCAGCGGATCTTAAAGGATTACGAAACCTATATCTGCCCCAATGTGATGCCGAAATTCGGCACACTGCAAATCGAAGCCACTCAAAAACAGATCCGGGAGCTGTTTTTGAACCGGATCGTACAGGCCAAAGGCCTTTCCAAGGCCAGTACCCTGCTTTCGGATATTATGATGCCCACCCCCTCTGCCGTACTGCAGGCCATGGAGCTTTTAAGTCAAGGCTGTGAGGGTGAAAGCGGCATCGGTGATTTGATCGCAGTGGATGTGGGCGGCGCCACTACCGATGTCTATTCCATTGCCGACGGTATGCCCGAACACATGAACACTGTGTACAAGGGGCTGCCCGAGCCTTTTGCCAAGCGCACTGTGGAAGGCGATATCGGCATGCGCTACAGCATTCAGGGCATCGTGGATGCGGCGGGTTTGGATACCGTCAGCCGTCTTTCCGGTCTTTCCAAAGAACGGGTAACGGAACTGGTAGAGTATCTGAAAGGACATACAGACACTGTCCCCAACGATGATGGGGAACTGGAAGCGCTGGACTTTGCTTTGGCATCCTCTGCCATTTCCGAAGCAGTGACCCGCCACGCAGGCACCATGGAAGAGACCTATACCATGATGGGCCTTACCTATGTGCAATCCGGCAAAAATTTGACCAAGGTCAAGCAGATCGTGGTCACCGGCGGCAGTCTGATCCACACCAAACGAACAGAACAGATCGCTTCCCATGCCCTGTTTGATCCCAGACACCCCGCTTCTCTGCGGCCCAAGGCCGCGGACGTGTGGGTTGACAGAAGCTATATCTTAGCCGCCATGGGCCTGCTTTCTTCCCATTACCCGGCAGCGGCACTTCGAATAATGAAAAAGGAGCTTGAATACCATGGACATTCAGAATAAGCGTATTTCCGACAACGAATTTGAAAACCTGCGCCGTGAAGTTCTGACCCAGTGGCCCACCGGCAAGGATGTAGACCTGGAAGAAGCGGTTGCCTATCACAAGGCAATGCCCGAGTCCCGCCTGTTCTCCAAGAAACTGGTGGATGCAAAGAACGCAGGCAAAACGCTGGTTCAGCCCCGTGCCGGTGTTCCTGTCATTGAAGAACATATCAAGCTGATGCAGTATCTGCAGGACAACGGTGAGGCAGACCTGCTGCCCACCACCATCGACAGCTACACCCGACAGAACCGGTATGCCGAAGCAGAAAACGGTATCGCCGAGTCCATCCGGCTGGGCCGCGCCATGCTCAACGGCTTCCCCGCTGTTAACCACGGTGTTGCCGGCTGCCGCCGTGTGGTTGAAAGCGTTAATACCCCTGTACAGGTCCGCCACGGTACCCCCGATGCCAGACTTCTGGCCGAAGTTGCCTTAGCGGGCGGCTTCACCAGCTACGAAGGCGGCGGCATTTCCTACAACCTTCCCTACTGCAAGAATATCCCCATGGAGCGTACCATTCGTGATTGGCAGTACGTTGACCGACTCACCGGTTTGTACGAAGAGATGGGTGTTGCCATCAACCGTGAACCCTACGGTCCTCTCACCGGCACTCTGGTTCCCCCCTGTATTTCCCATGCCGCGGCGATCATCGAAGCACTGCTGGCCGCAGAGCAGGGTGTTAAGAATATTACCGTCGGTTACGGTCAGTGCGGCAATCTGGTGCAGGATATCGCAGCCATCCGCACACTGGAAGAGCTGACCGACGAGTACCTGCGCAAGTACGGCTACAAGGATGTAGTCGTCACCACCGTTCTGCACCAGTGGATGGGCGGCTTCCCCGCTGACGAGGCCAAGGCTTTTGGTGTTATCTCCTCCGGCAGCCTGATCGCTGCCTTGAGTAAGGCCACCAAGGTCATCGTCAAGACTCCCCACGAAGCTGTGGGCATCCCCACTATGGAAGCCAATGCCCAGGGCCTGCGCTGCACCAAGCAGGTGGTCAACATGCTCTCTGACCAGACCTTCACCGATATTCGTCTGGAAGATGAGAAAGAGATCATCCGCCGGGAGACCCGTGCCATCGTGGACAAGTGTTTCGAGCTGGGCAACGGCGACATTGCCGTGGGTGTTTGCCGCGGTGTGGAAGCAGGTGTTCTGGATGTTCCCTTTGCTCCCTGCCGTGCCAATGCCGGTCTGATGCTGCCCTGCCGTGACAACGAAGGCGCTGTACGTATTCTGAATCCCGGTCACCTGCCCTTCGACCAGGAGCTGAAGGACTTCCACGCAGGCAAGATCAACGAGCGTGCCGTAGCCGAAAAGCGGAAGGCATCCTTCCAGATGGTCATGGACGACGTGTATGCCATCGGCAAGGGCCGCCTGGTTGGCAGACCCAAGTATTGATAATTGGTTGTAGGGGCGGATGACCACATCCGCCCGGGCCGAAGCAGTCTTCGGCCCCACAAATACGAAAGGAGAATATTACTATGAAAATTGTTGATGTTATCTGCTCTGCCGGCCGTACCGGCTTCTACTTTGACGATCAGCGTGCCATCAAGGCCGGCGCAGGCCACGACGGTATCTTCTATGTGGGCGCTCCCGTAACCGAAGGCTTCCGTTCCATCCGCCAGGCCGGTGAGTCCATCTCTGTCATGCTGGTGTTGGAAGACGGCCAGATCGCTTTTGGCGACTGCGCTGCTGTGCAGTACTCCGGTGCAGGCGGACGTGATCCCCTGTTCCTGGCCAGCGATTTCATTCCTGTCATCGACCAGTACATCAAACCCCAGTTGGTAGGCAAGGAAGCCGACGACTTCCGTGGTCTGTGCGCTATGATGGAGGCCATCCAGGTAAACGGCAAACGGCTGCACACCGCTATCCGCTACGGTATGTCCCAGGCCATTCTGGATGCCGTTGCCAAGGCAACCGGCCGTCTGATGTGTGAGGTCGTTGCCGATGAATACGGCTGTACCGTTTCCGAGACTCCCATCGACATCTTCACCCAGTCCGGCGATGACCGCTACAACAACTCCGACAAGATGATCATCAAGGGCGCACAGGTGCTGCCCCACGCACTGATCAACAACATCGACGAGAAGCTGGGCCGCAATGGCGAAAAGCTGGCAGAGTATGTAGCCTGGCTCCGGGACCGCATCCTTGCAAACCGCACTGACGAAAACTATCTGCCCGTATTCCACATCGACGTTTACGGTACCATCGGCGCTGCCTTTGGCAATACCAACTACAAGGCCATGGCCGACTACATCGAAAAGCTGGGTGAAATCGCAAAGCCCTTCCACCTCCGCATCGAAGGCCCCATGGACTGCGATGTAGACGTTCCTACCCAGATGAAGGCACTGGCCGGTCTGACTGCAGAGCTGGACGCAAGAGGCTGTGATGTAGAGCTGGTTGCCGACGAATGGTGCAACACGCTGGAAGATATCAAGCTGTTCGCTGATAACAAGGCAGGTCACATGGTCCAGATCAAGACTCCCGACTTGGGCGGCATCAACAACACCATCGAAGCAGTTCTGTACTGCAAGGAAAAGGGCATCGGCGCTTACCAGGGCGGTACCTGCAATGAGACCGACCGCAGCGCACAGGTTTGTGTCCACTGTGCTATGGCCACCCAGCCTGTACAGATCCTGGCAAAACCCGGTATGGGTGTGGATGAAGGCTACATGATCGTCTACAACGAAATGAACCGGATCATCGCCATGCGCAAGGCAAGAAAGAGCCTGAATAAGTAAACAATTCCCCTCTGTTGCGGCAATCGCAACAGAGGGGATTCTATATATCGATTGGATACTTTGCTGAATATTCTATATATTCTTATGCCAGACCGTCTTTAACAAACCGCTTTTTGATTCGGTTTATTGTTGATTTCACAAACAATATACACATCACCGATACCAGCGCTATAAAAGAACCCGCTATGATCCACGCACCGATCTGGCATAGGATATCTTTTTCAAACAGCCAACCATATAAAAGCAGACTCAGTCCAATCAACGGTGCAGCTATAGGCAGAAGCAGCCATCCACCATTCTTCGACTCTTCTGTTTCGGCATTCTTTCCGTCCTCTTGTGCGGTGCTAGCCGTAAATTCCCGTCCCTTCAGCATGTAATCCAGTGAAACACCGAACAGTTCGCTCATAGCAAGAAGATTATCCACATCCGGCATGGCAGTTCCCATCTCCCAACGGGATACCGCCTGACGGGACACATTCAGTTTTTCAGCCAGGTCATTTTGTGTCATTGCCGCGTTCTTTCGCAGCGTATAGAGTCTTTCATGGAATTTCATGATTCATCCCCCTTTCCGGGGCATATTCTACCATTTGCATGAATGCACCGCAACCGCGTGCACTTTACAGTTGCGCTACCGATAGTTGCTTTTTTACAGTGCTTTCAAAATTTCCAGCAGGAACTCCCAGGTTCTGCGGGTGGATTCGATTTCCAGCTTTTCGCGGCTGGTGTGGATATCGTGCATGTCGGGGCCGATGGAAACGCAATCCAATCCCGGCAGCTTTTCGCTGAGCAATCCGCATTCCAGACCCGCGTGGATGGCTACCACCTGAGGATCCTTATCAAACATCCGCTTATAGGTGCTGACCATGGTATCACGAAGAACGGAATCCTTTTTATACTCCCATGCAGGGTAATTACCGGTCTCGCTATACTCTGCGTCATAGAACTTTGCAAGCTCAGCCAAGCGGTCCAGCAGGTCCCGCTTTTCCTGATTTACGGAACTGCGGACAGCAAAGGTCATCCGCAGGGAATCATCCAGCTTCACCACGCCCAGATTCAAGCTGGTCTGGACCAGACCCTCAATATCCTGGCTCCAGGCCTGCACACCATTGGGGGCGGCACACAGCAAAGCAATCACCTTGGCGGTGTCCTGGGTAGTCAGTGCGTTTCCGCCCAGTGCATCCACATCGTCGCCATAGATCCGAACCTCCGGCTCATCATACTGCTCCCGGATCTCCTTCTCCAGCTCCGCGGTAATGTCATTGATCCGCTCAATATACATGCCCATGGCAACCATGGTCACCTGGCAGGAACGGGGAATGGCATTATCCTTGGCGCCGCCCTCCAGCTTGGTAATGCACAAAGGCATCAGCTTCTGGATACGGCTCAGCAGTTCGCCCATAACCTTGTTGGCATTGGCCCGGTTCTTGTGGATCTCTACACCGGAGTGGCCGCCCTGCAGTCCCTCTACCGTCAAGCGGACACAGGGGCCATAGACCGCGTGGCGCTCTACCGGCAGCTTGATGGTGCCTCTGGCACCGCCGGCGCAGGAAACCGTAAAGATGCCCTCGTCCTCGGAATCCAGATTGATCAGAGTGCGGCTTTTCAGCATGGAAAGATCCACTCCCGCAGCACCGTACATACCGGTTTCCTCATCCACGGTGATGATTACCTCCAGAGGGGGATGGGGAATGGTCCTGTCTGCCAGCAGAGCCAGCGCATAAGCAACGGCAATGCAGTTATCGCCACCCAAAGTGGTGCCCTTAGCATAGACGCACTGGCCGTCGTGGGCAACATCCAGGCCTTCTTTTTCCATATCAATGGGGCAGTCCGCATCCTTCTCACAGACCATGTCCATATGACCCTGCAGGATCACAGGCTCGTGGTCTTCATAACCGCAGGTGCCCTCTTGAAAGAACAGCACATTGTTCAGTTCATCCTGAATGTAACGGATTCCATGTTCCTTGGCAAAGGATACCAGATAATCGCTGATGATCTTCGTGTTGCCGCTGCCATGGGGCATGGAACACAGCTTTTCAAAATACCCAAAAACAGACGCAGGCTCTAAGCCCGCCAGCTTAATCGCTTCCATAAATAAACTCCTTTTCAGACGGTAAATGATCATTTCGCATTGCAGCGATGCTGCACAATTGAAAATTGAAAATTGAAAATTAAGGTGTCGTCTTTGGCGACGATCTTGTAGGGGCGATCTTCGATCGCCCGCGGGCGCTCACAGAGCGCCCCTACAAAGCGTATCGATAGATAATGCGTTAAACGATCATTTATCTATTTTTCGTAATTCTATCATATTTTTCCCCTGCTGTCCATAAAAAAAGACCGTGGGAAACAACCCACGGTCAAAATTTGTTCTTACACGAAGCTCAGAACCAGAGTCAGAACCACCCAGGCCAGAGCAACCCACTTGGTAGCGGAAGCCAGCTTCTTATCCAGACTAGCACCCTTGCCCTTGCCCATGTAGGTCTCAGCATTGCCGGACAGTGCGCCAAGGCCTGCTTCCTTACCGGACTGGAGCAGAACGATCAGAATCAGAGCCAGGCTGGCGATGACCTCAAGAACGATCAGAATAATTTCCAAAACACCCATTGTATTTACCTCCCTCCGCGTACCGCTCAGCAGCCGCTTCACCGCGGTCAGCGAACTGAAAAATCACATTTCGCGCACAATTTGCACATTAGCCAAGCTATTGTAGCACAGCAAAATGGAAATTGCAAGTATAATTCGATATTATTTTACTTTTTATTTTGTGACCCAGTTGCCGGTGGCGGCACAGGTCAAATACGCATTGATAAAGGGATCCAGAGCGCCATCCATAACCGCGTTAACATTGGAGGTTTCACAGCCGGTGCGGGTATCCTTGACCAGCGTATAGGGCATAAACACATAGTTGCGGATTTGGCTGCCCCATTCGATCTTCTTCTGTACGCCCTTAATATCGGATATCTTATCCAGATGTTCCCGTTCACGGATCTCAACAAGCTTGGAGCGCAGCATACGCAGGCAGGATTCCTTATTCTGGAATTGGCTTCTTTCGGTCTGGCAGGAAACAACAATGCCGGACTTGTGGATCAAACGAACCGCGGAAGATGTCTTGTTGATATGCTGTCCGCCTGCGCCGGAGGAACGGAACACCTGCATTTCATAGTCTTCAGGACGAATCTCAAAATCTTCGCTGTCGTCATCGATCTCGGGAATTACCTCGATGGCAGAGAAAGAAGTCTGGCGGCGGGCATTGGCATCAAAAGGAGACACGCGAACCAGGCGGTGAACGCCGTTCTCGCCCTTCAGGAAGCCGTACGCATTTTCGCCCTCAATAACGATATCTGCAGATTTCAGTCCCGCCTCGTCACCTTCCTGGTAGTCCATGATCTTATATGTGAAGCCATGGGCTTCGGCCCAGCGAGTGTACATACGGTAAAGCATCTGGCACCAGTCCTGCGCTTCTGTGCCGCCTGCGCCTGCCTGGAAGCTTACCAGAGCATTGTTGCGGTCATAGTTGCCGGTCAGCAGTGTCTGCAGACGGCAGGTCTCCATATCGGAGCTGAGCTGTTCAAAGCCTTCCTTCAGCTCCGGCAGCATAGAGTCGTCATCTTCTTCCGCAGCCATTTCGCAGATAGTCATCAGATCATCCCAGGCGCCCAGCATTTTCTTATAGTTCTCCAGCTTTGTTTCGGTCTGCTTGGTCTTCATTACGATCTGCTGGCTCTTTTCAGGGTTGTCCCAGAAGCCGGGCGCTTCCTGCATGGCATGCAGACGCTCCAGCTCATTGCGCAGACCTTCAATATTCAAAGAATCTGCCAATCCCTCCAGTGTGGGACGCACATCATTCAGCTTCTGCTTATATACATCAAATTCGATATTCATGGATAGATCTCTCATTTCCTTAAAACTTTACATAGTCCGTATTATTATAGCCGAAACATGCCATTCTGTAAAGTAGGAAAGAGAAATTTTCCGTAGAAAAGGAAAATCCGGGCATTGGCTGCCCGGTACAGTTATCTTTCACTGGGTTTCCCGTCTTCCTCATCAAAAATAAGATCATCCAGATCCACGGTGTAGTCATCACACTCCCGCATAGCACCACCTCCCCATTATTACCTCCCACCAGTATATGCCATTGCGCATAAAAAATGTGTCTGAACAGATTGACAGAATCCCTTTTTTTCGTTACAATGCTAGGGTGATATGCCCCAGTAGCTCAGTTGTATAGAGCGATCGCCTCCTAAGCGATAGGTCGGAGGTTAGAGTCCTCTCTGGGGTGCCAATGAGCAGGTCATTCTATTTGGAATGACCTGCTCATTATTTGCATCAGCATGCGATATTCTCTTTCTGTATTGACAGCTTCAATACTTCGTGTTATGATATATTGCATTAAAGGAGGTGTCGTATGGATATTCAGTTAAAGCGTGGACTTTTGGATGTATGCGTACTTGCGGCCATCAAGAGTGAAGATTCCTACGGCTACAAGATCATCAAGGACATGAAGCCGTATATCGAGCTGTCAGAGTCAACTTTGTATACCATATTAAAGCGTCTGGAAGTGGCAAATATGCTGACCGTCCGAACAGCAGAACACGGCGGCAGGCTCCGGAAATATTACCACATTACTGACGAAGGTCTGAAGCGGATCGAGGATTTCAAACAGGAATGGAACGAGATCCTTTCCATATACCGGTTTGTAACAAAGGAGGATGTCTATGACCAAGCTTAGCTTTCTAATGACGCTGCACGATAAATTGTCCGGTCTGCCGCAAAGCGATGTTGAAGAGCGGCTGCGTTTTTACAGTGAAATGATTGAAGACCGCATAGAAGAAGGTCTTACCGAAGAAGAAGCGGTTGCAGCCGTCGGTTCCGTTGAGGATATCGCAGCCCAGATCATATCAGACATCTCCCCTGCCCCGGCAACGGCTAAACCGGTAAAATCAAAGCAGAATCGAAAAGTGTGGGAGATCGTGCTTCTGATCCTGGGGTTCCCTGTCTGGTTTCCCCTGCTGATTGCCGGTGCTGCCGTAGCCTTCTCACTGTATGTATCCCTGTGGGCCGTAATCATTTCCCTCTGGGCCGTCTTTGCTTCACTGGTTGCCTGCGCCTTTGCCGGTATCTTAACAGGCATTGTCTTCACTTTCGGCATCAACAAGCATGCGGGAATCGCTATGATTGGCGCAGGTATCCTATGTACAGGGCTTGCCATTCTCCTGTTCATTGGATGCAACGCACTTACCAAAGGCACCCTGTCGCTGACCAAAAGGTTCCCGGGATACATGAAAAACTGCTTTGTGAAAAAGGAGGATGCGTCATGCATATGAAATTATGGCTGATCATTGCCATTGTCCTGATTGCGATCGGATGCGTAATTCTCGCCAGCAACATGACTTTGCTGGATTGGGATTTTTCAAAGCTGTCGACAGTCAAGTACGAAACCACTGAACACCGGATCATCGGAGAATATACGAACATATCCGTCATTATCGACACTGCGGATATTGCGTTTGTAGTTTCCGAAAACGCAGATACCACAGTGGTCTGCTGCGAGCAGGAAAACATGAAACACACGGTTGCAACCGTGGATGGAACCCTTCGCATCACGGTGGAAGACACCTCAAAATGGTACGAACATATCGGCATCAATTTTGGTTCTCCTACCATAACCATACACATACCTCAGGGCGAATACGGTTCTCTCTCAATTCAATCCAGCACCGGCGATGTAAACATTCCAAAGGATTTTTCCTTTGAAACTGTCGATATTCTGGAAAGCACAGGTGATGTAACCAGCCGTGCGTCCGTTTCAGGTGCCGTTAAGATCAGAACAAGCACCGGCGATATTGCCATCGAACATATCAACGCAGATTCATTGACGCTTGCTGTTTCAACGGGCAAGGTAACCGTTTCTGATACAAACTGCGAGGGAGACATTTCGGTTACCGTTTCCACCGGCAAGGTAAATTTAAACGGCATACGGTGCCGAAATGTGATGTCCACCGGAAACACAGGCGATGTTTCTTTGCAGGACGTAATCGCAACCGAGCAGTTTTCCATTCAAAGAAGCACCGGTGATGTGAAGCTCAACGGCTGCGATGCCGGAGAAATCTATATTGAAACCGACACAGGCCGTGTAAGCGGTTCTATATTGTCGGATAAGGTGTTTATCACCGAAACAGATACCGGTAGTGTTCATGTGCCAAAAACAACGAACGGCGGCAGATGTGAGATCACAACCAGCACGGGTGATATCAAGATCACCGTTATTGGATAAACAAAAACCCGCTTCCGTCAAAGGAAGCGGGTAACCTTTATCGATACACAATTTAACCGGCACTGTGAGACCGAAAGAATTTCACCGTCTTCTGCAAATACAGCAGATTCAGCAATCGGGTAATGATCGTGCCGACATCTCCTGCATTGATCAGCATGACACCAAGAGACGGTATCA
Organism: Faecousia sp.; assembly: GCA_045606145.1. Classification (GTDB taxonomy): domain Bacteria; phylum Bacillota; class Clostridia; order Oscillospirales; family Oscillospiraceae; genus Faecousia. The sequence continues at coordinate 7,562 of JAZURG010000054.1, read as the reverse complement.
CAAACGACAGCAGCACACCGCCGTAATGAGCGATACAGGAACCAAAATACCATTTCCAAAGGGTATTCCACTTGGTAGACATTGTATGGTTTACGTCGGACAGCACCGTGCTGTGGGCTGAGAACGTAAAGTATTCACCCACAAAGGAAATGGCTGTAGTGGGAACAGAAATCGCCATTGCCCACATAGGAACTTCTTTGCCGCTGAACATATAGTTTGTTGCCGAGCTGATCACCGCCCCTGCCAGCACGCAAAGGGCGGCAAACTTGTAGCGTTTATCAACAAAGCCCAATCGCAGCAAAACAAGGCCATAGATGATCACGCAGGTAGAGCTCAGCATCTGGCCAAATGCAGGAATGATCGAATCACTGCCAAAAAAGGATTCGTTGGACAAAAATGAGCCTAATACGCTGGGGACGATCAGCCAGAACGCAACATTGAGCCATTTAGCCAAAGCCGGAGCGTTAGCCGAGAGCATTTCATTTCCGCTTTTATCTTTTTCAGCCGCGGCAACCCTGCGCTGAAGAAACTGATCCTTCTGCGCAAGCGTATAACAATCGTTACAAAATTCGCATCCGGTACACTGTGATTGTCCCTTGATGATGCAGCATCTAGCTACTTCGCACGCAGTGCCTATCATATTACCGGGGCCAACCTTACAGCCGGGGCAGCCCAGCAATTCTTTGTCAGCGCATTGATCGCAGCTCTTTCCGCAATAGTTCTCTGCCATATTTCCTCCTTACAGGAATCTGCCATATCATTGATTTTCTAACAGTATAACATCAGAACCTCAAAAAGTCCACAAAGAAACAAAAATTTTGCATCCGCCAATTTGGGCAGCATGATTGGTAATGTAAATGATCGTTTATCTGCGCAACCACCTAAAACGCATGTCATTCTGAGCGGAGTGAAACGGAGTCGAAGAATCCGTTCTCCTAAAGAAAAACTCTGTAATTACAGCATATAGGGATACGGATCCTTCGACTCCCTTTGGTCGCTCAGGATGACACGGTAACTTGATAGTTGGTGCGCTAAACGATCATTTATTACAACAAGCTGCCCGCTTCCTTGCTTTTTTCAATTCTTTATGATATAAGTAGAGCAAATCGCTCAGTTGCAAAAGAAAGGAATGATCTTATGCGCTTTGAAGCCATGCGTAGCTTAATGGATCGGTTGACCGCCTGGCGGATTCCCGGCAACGCAGCCATTGTTACCCTTGACGGAAAAGAAATTTTCGAGTACCAATCCGGTTTCGCTGACCTGGAGAACAACGTTCCCTTCACATGTGACCACTTGCTCAATCTCTATTCCTGCAGCAAGCCGGCCACTGTTACCGCGGCGCTGCAGCTATATGAAAAAGGCTATTTTCTGCTGGATGACCCCCTGTATGAGTTCATCCCCGAATACCGTGAAATGACCGTTCGCACAACAGACGGCAACATTAAAAAAGCAGAGAATCCCATTACCTTGCGGCATCTGTTCACCATGACTTCCGGTTTGAATTATCGTACAGATGTTCCTGCATTGGAAAAAGCCAGAATCCTCACAGGCGGAAACATGGACACGCTTTCCGTAGTGAAATGTCTTGCTCAGGAACCCCTTGACTTTGAACCGGGTGAGCGCTGGCAGTACGGTCTTTCCCATGATGTGCTGGCGGCTGTTGTAGAGGTTATTTCCGGCAAGCGGTTCAGCCTGTATATGCAGGAGAATATATTTGATCCATTGGATATGACCCGGACCCGCTACCATAACCAGAGTGTCCAGGATCAAATGGCCCAGCAATACCGCTGGATCGACGACCGTCAAGCCGATCTGGTGTCGCTGCAGTCCGGCGCATATCGGGACGAAGATGGCTATGTCAAAAATGTTGGACTCGGAAACCACCTGGAATTCGGTCCTGAATACGACAGTGGCGGTGCTGGTATCGTCAGTTCTGTCCGGGATTACATCAAGTTCTGCTCTGCTCTTGCCTGCGGCGGTGTCGGCGCAACCGGAGAGCGGATTCTTGCACCCGGCACCATCGAATTATTGAGAACCAACCAGCTTAACCAGAAACAAATGCAGTATTTAACCTGGCCTGTCCTGCGTGGATACGGCTACGGTCTGGGTGTGAGGACAACGATTGACAGAGCCGCTGCCGGCTACAACGGCGGTCTGGGAGAATTCGGTTGGGGCGGTGCGGCCGGTGCATCCGTTTATATCGACCCTGAGCGAAACGCCGCCATGGTCTATTCTCACCACATGCTGAATCCCCAGGAACCCTACTATCAACCCCGTGTACGCAATGTACTGTATGGCTGCCTGGACCGCTGAGTTCAATAATTACATTCCGATCATATTGATAGGGCCACCCGGTATCGGGTGGCCCTTAGACATTATGCTATTGTGGGTACTTATGCTTTGAAAAACTGTATCACATTTACTCTTCCACAGTAATTACCAGATTATCGAAGCATGCGGTCAGAGCATTTGCGCTGTTATTGCCCTTCACAAAGAACTGCATGGTGTTCCAGGAAGTCTGGCTCTGCAGGTAAGCTGCGGCCTGCTTGACCAGGTTGCCGTCCACATACACATCGACAGTAGCAGTCTCCGGATCGGTTACGATCTTAATCTTATGGGTCTGATCGTCAACTTCAGTAGCAGTGGTGGTCCACTGGGTCTTGACCTTGCCCTTTGCAAAGCTGGCAGTAACTGCCCACTTAGCGCCGTTCTTCAGTTCGAAGCCTGCCTCAAAATCAGAGCTTACATCACCGCTGATCGTAAGGTCAAATTCAAAAGTAAGCTTCTTGGTGTTGTCAATGGTACCGTTATACTTGAGGAACACATCGTTCGTACGGCCGGCATCCAGCTTGATTTCCAACCGGCCATCGGAATTGATGCCGTAAGCATAATTTGTAGTCTTGTCATTGGAAATGTCGGTCCAATTGTCCAGGCTGGCAAATTCCTCAGTCAGCAAGACCTCAGGTGCGGGTTCTTCTTCGGGTTCAGACTTTACTTCTGTAACGGTGAAATTATCGAAGTATGCGGTCAAGGGACTTGCGCTGCTATTACCCTTCACAAAGAACTGCATGGTGTTCCAGGAAGTCTGGCTTTGCAGGTAAGCTGCATTCTCCAGAACTGCGTTGCCATCCAGATATACACTGACAGTTGCGGTCGCAGGATCGGTTACGATCTTGACCTTATGGGTCTGCTCATCAACCTCAGTAGCAGTGGTGGACCACTGGGTCTTTACCTTGCCCTTTGCAAAGCTGGCAGTAACTGCCCACTTAGCACCGTTCTTCAGTTCAAAGCCTGCCTCAAAATCAGAGCTTACATCGCCATCGACCTTAAGGTCAAATTCAAAGGCGAGCTTCTTCGTGTTGTCGATGGTACCGTTATACTTGAGGAACACGTCGTTCTTACGGCCGGCATCCAATGTGATTTCCAGTTTCTTGTTGGCATTTCCGGTGGTATAGTTTGCAGTCTTATCAGTAGAAATGTCGGTCCAGTTATCCAGGCTGGAGAAGTCATCAAACACCAGAGCATCCGCGGGAGGTGTTACGACTTCTTCCTCTTCCTCTTTCTCTTCCTTACCAAGGACAGCCGTTACGCCACTGCCGCCAATGGTAGTGAGGTAGCCTTCAAAGCCGCTCATAACAGCATCTTCCACCACTACGTCAAATATCTTCTGGCCGTCGATGCTCAGAACGATCCGAACCTTATTGGTTGCAGGATCCACGTCGTACATACCGAAGGTGATCTCCTGCTCCTCGCCGTCCTTCAGATAGTCTCCGAGCTTCTCAACAACACCACTGTGTTTGGTTCCCCAGAACTGATATTCCACCTTGGCTTCCTTCAGGCAGATCAGTATGCACTTGTTATTGCTCCAGGGCAGTCGGTCGGGACTCTGAATGATACCAAAGCCGCCCCAACCGGAGCCTGTGTTTTCCTGCTTGTAGGTGAAGTTAAATACGGTGTTCTTAAAGGTCTTGCCTGTGTAGCTGTTGATAGCGTCACTAGCGCAGGCAGCAGAAACAGTACCGTTCTTAAACGCAACTGTTGCGCCCGCGGTAGAATTCCAGCCATCTTCGTCCGCTACCAGCGCATTCGCATCTACGGTGTCGAATACACCCTCGGGCATTTCCTCACCCACAGATACCGTCAGGCCACTGCCGCCAATGGTGGTGAAGTAGCCCTCAAAGCCGCTCATAACAGCATCTTCCACCACTACGTTGAATATCTCCTGGCCGTCAATGCTCAGAACGATCGCAACCTTATTGGTTGCAGGATCCACGTCGTACATACCGAAGGTGATCTCCTGCTCCTCGCCGTCCTTCAGGTAGTCTCCGAGCTTCTCAACAACACCACTGTGCTTGGTTCCCCAGAACTGATATTCCACCTTGTCTTCCTTCAGGCAGATCAGTATGCACTTGTTATTGCTCCAGGGCAGTCGGTCGGGACTCTGAATGATACCAAAGCCACCCCAACCGGAGCCTGTGTTTTCCTGCTTGTAGGTGAAGTTAAATACGGTATTCTTAAAGGTCTTGCCTGTGTAGCTGTTGATAGCGTCACTAGCGCAGGCAGCAGAAACAGTACCGTTCTTAAACGCAACTGTTGCGCCCGCGGTAGAATTCCAGCCATCTTCGTCCGCTACCAGTTCATTCGCGTCTACGGTGTCGAATACAGCCTCGGGAATATCTGTCACTTCCGTAACGGTAAAGTTATCGAAGTATGCGGTCAAGGGGCTTTCGCTGTTATTGCCCTTTACAAAGAGCTGAATGGTATTCCAGGAGGTCTGGCTCTGCAGGTATGCGGCATCCTGCTTCACCACGTTGCCATCCACGTACACATCGACAGTAGCTGTCTCCGGGTCGACCACGACCTTGAACTTGTGGACCTGATCGTCAACCAGAGTATCTGTGCCGCTCCACTGTGTTTTTACAGCACCCTTTGCGATGCTGGCGGTAACTGCCCACTTGGCACCGTTCTTCAATTCGAAGCCTGCCTCAAAATTGGAGTTTGTGTCGCCGCTGACCTTAAGGTCAAATTCAAAGGCCAGCTTCTTCGTGTTGTCGATGGTGCCGTTATACTTGAGGAATACATCATTTGTACGGCCGGCTTCCAGGGTAATTTCCAGCTGTTTGTCGGAATTGATATCGTAATTATAATTGTTAGTCTTGTCGAAGGAAGCGTCCGTCCAATTGTCCAGGTTGGAGAAATCATCGGTGATAGAAATACCGGGTTCTTCAATTTCTTCCCCGTTCAGGCTGCCCAACGGTCCGGGAATTCCAAGGCTTTCACCGGCCAGACCGATCTTGGACAAGTCATATGCTTTGAATCCAGGAATGTCATTAAAAATGACGGAATCTTTCTTGATTGTAAAGTCACTGCTGGTAACGCAAACAGAGCCATTCTCGTCGATTGTGTAATCGCCATTGTCGATGTTTGCAAAGCCAACCTCCTCCAGAGTATAACTGTCGCCATCTTCCAGTGTGTTCTTTTCATAAATTTCATCTTTCAGATGGGTTTCCCAATCAGGTATCCGAAGACCTCTGCCAACATTAATGACTACGTTATCAGCAATCACGTTGTATTTGCAAATATTTCTCTGGATCAGATCTTCTAGTTTACCTTCCCAGTGAGGATATTTGGCATTATATACATCAAAGTGATTCTTATATACATACCGGAACGTCTCATAGGAGCCCTCTGTTTCTGCAGGACGGGGTTTGCTAAGGCCTTGCGCAGTAATAACACCTGTTGCGTCGCAATTGATCACTACATTATGACGGAAGTTATTATCCCAACCGCCATTGATCATCATGGCTTCGCCGCGGACGTTTACGATCAGGTTGGATTCCGCAGAAACGCCGTCCTTGGTATCATCCGAGTATACAACATAAATGGTACCACTTGCGGAGGTAGCAACGTCATGGATGTAATTATTCCGAATCATAATTCCCATCGCATGTTTCGAACCGCCGCCATAGAACACGCCCTTGTCTGCCTCTTCCTTCAACACATCGAAAATTTCATTGTTTTCGATCAGGGTATCAATGCCCGACAGAGTAATTGCATTACAGGGAGCGTCATAGATCTTACAGTTTCTGACAATGGTACCAACACTACCGGCGTAAACTGCAGGGGAATATGTCTTTGTAATTCTGGCGAAATTATGAATCTCGCAGTTATCAATAACAATATTCGTGCTTTCCAGCGTTTTGATCAAATTGTCGCCAAATTCACCGGATGTTTCAATATGTACACCACCTGTACCAAGATCATACAAATGGCTTCCGGTAACCAGAACGTCTCTGGAATTCGAAATCTTTACGCCCTTATCAGCAAACTGGCTGATTTCGCAGTTTGCAATCTCAACATTTTCAACACCATCCAAAGACACACCATGGCTAAGTCCGGACTTCAGCTCAATGCCTTCAAAACTAATGTCATGTGTGCCTTCAGTGAGTGTAATCATGGCTTCCTCAAGTGTGCTTAAGGATACTACGCCATTTTCCTTCGGAGGATAGAAATACAGGATTCCAGAAGTTCTATCAATATAGTATTCTCCCGGAACATCGATTTCTTCCAGCAAATTATAGAAATGGAAGGGGCTTCCCGCCGCGGTTCCGTAAGCAGAAGGAATACCTGCTTTAATGGTTCCTGTTGCCGCATCAAAAGATTCAATCGGCAGGGACTGGTCAGACCAAGTTTCTTTCCAGTAACCATGTGCCCAAATATCGTCCGCCTTCTCCCAGTTAGCCATACGGGCCGCGACATCCGCACTTACAGTAAAGGTCGCACCCTCCGGGTCTGCCATCCACATGCTCTCTACCAGAGTCTTGGGATCAGACCAGTTTTCAAACCAATCGATAACCACGTCACCGGTGTCTACAACGCTCTTGATGGTAACGGATTTATCGTTGGGCCAGCGGGCGATAGACATTGTTTTGCCATCAAACAGCAATTCCGGAGGTTGATCATCGGGATAATCCAGGCTTGCCCAAACATTGAGAATAATGAGCGAATGTCCGTACACGTTCATCTGTCCATAATTGGTAATACCCAATTCTGCCAGATCAAACTGCTTGACATTCCCTTCTGCACCCTCTGCAAGTCTGGCAACAATTTCCGGATCGGTAACGTCTTCAAATTCTGACAATTCTACTTCAAGGCCACCTACAAACGAAACCTTCTCGTCATTGTAGGCCTTGTAGACAACGGGAGCGCCTTCTTCGCCGGAGTCAGCTTCCTCAAAGACGATAGCATCGCCGACAATGTACTTGCCTTCCCGGAAATAGACAGTGATACCGCCTTCGGGATACTCATTCTGTGCCTTCAGCTGACGGATGTAAGCCTGTGCCTCCTGGATACTGGCCAGAGGATTGGCCTCGGTGCCGTCGCCCTGGCCTTCTTCAGCATCCGCGGATACGAAGATGGTGTTGGTAGCGGCTACGGGAGGATTCTCGCTGCTATTATTCTCATTCTCCAGCCAGGTCTCAACAGCGTTGCCGTACTTCATCATTTCTGTGACAACCGACTTTACAGAGGCCTCATCAGCATTTGCTGCATAGCTTTCGATA
>JAZURG010000053.1:0-3112 GCA_045606145.1 Faecousia sp. | reverse complement strand
AAGTTCTATGCACGCCCTGCTGATTGCGATGGTTGCCCCTTTAATTTTGCTGTGTATCCTGGTGTAAAATGTCTTGCTGTAAAAGGAATCCGGAATCTTAGAGATTTCAAAGTTCCTGAAGAAGCGCGAATGGCTGCTATCGAAAAACTGCAGAAAGAAAACGACGAGCGACGCATCTTAATCGCTCAGGAGCGAGAACGGCGTGAAAAGCTCAATAGTTTCAAACGACTGAACACCTATTATTCCAATCAAAGACCGGTACCGCAACCGGCGAAGCCAGCGATCTCGTTCGAGGAAAAGATCCGGTTGGGAAAACTGGAGGTCGCGGCAAAGATGGAGAAGCCTTTCGACGAGCCGGTGTTCGATCAGTTCAATGTCAGATGGCTGAAGTGTACCTGCTGCGGAGAAATCAAATCCAGCGATGAGATGTCCAGCTATGGTGGTCGAAACAGCGCAAATATGGGTATCTGTCGAGACTGTAGCAGAAATAGAAATAAGTAGTAATAAGAGGTTTCGCATACATTTTGGTGCGAAACCTCCTCTTTTTTATGCCAGCTTCACTTCCGGAATAGTTTGCCAGATGCAGTGTTTTACAACTTCCTCTCTGTGTTCTTCAGGCAGGTTTCGGAATGCGATGATATCTTCACCAGGGAAATACATTTCGCAGTAAGCAGGCATGATTCCCTCTGGGACGATACCTATCTTCTCAGTTTCCATCATACGTTCTACCAAGATATCAGCCTCGCGTACGCAAACAGGAATGCCTCTGCGGTGCAGAGCGTTGAAAAACTTAACAGTCTCAATGGTCCTCCCCCAAGAGGATCCAGCAAGATTTAGGAAGTAACCCTTTGCATCGTGGTACACATAGAGAGAAATATGGGTGGAATTTCCTCCGCGACAAACTTCCCAAGGGTGTCCACCATACTGTTCGCGGTTCTCAAGCCAATCCAGAAATGCTTCTGGGGAGTCCTGGTCAATTTCGCCGAGGCCCTCATCTCGACCATCTGCATGGCGATCGTATTGCTTCCGGAGGGGAAGATCGGTGTGCTCATAGCCATTGACTACATATCCAAGGCTGCAGAAAGTGTAAAAATCATTGGCACTAATGCTTGGCAGTCTTTCTTTGGGAGCTTCTTCTCTCGCGTTGAGAATAAAGTATTCCCGGTCTTCATCACAGAGATCCTCAAAGTATTCTTTGCGTTCTTCGGGAAAGATATCATACAGATCTTTTCGTACGATGGTCCCAGTTCGATGCTGGGGTGGAAGATTCCTTTGAACATTCGCATTGTAGGTTCCGTTTTCCACTTCTACTACACATCGTTTTACCTCAGACAGAAGCCATTCGGCAAGTGGGGAGATGTTATGGGGGAAAGCGGATTCTGGTTCCTCGGGATTTACCTCGATAATGTACTGATGGTCCAGGAAAAGCCCACGAAAACCAGTGTCATCACCTTCGATGGTCAGCAGGTGATACCAGTATGCTTCTTCTGGAAACATATCCTGCCAATAAGACTCAGCATCCTCTCGACAGTCGAATTCACCGTCTTCCACCATTTCGTCGATGTTACCCCAATCCTCCAGAGAGCCACGCTCCGCCCGAAGCCACAGCTCTCTGCGATTCCGATCACCCATAGGAGCAAGCTTCCGAAGCTCCAAATAAAGTTCATCCAGAAGCTCATAGGTCTTTTCGTCATAGGAAATACAGCTTCCCACGCGACCATAATCCAGTCGATGGAGCCAACTGATATAGTGCTGGATATGGGGTGCTTTCAAATTACGCATTATCTTCCACCTGCCTTTCCTCGGAATAAAACTCCTTCATATCATCCAGCCTCAGACAGGCTAACCGCCCGAATTTACTGTAGTATTCGCTGGGATCTTCCGGATAGCCACTTCCGCAGTCAATACCAATCTTACGATCTCCATGCCAGATCTCCATGGGAGTGCACACCTGATAGTCCAGGGTGGGAGTATGCCCAAAGATTACAGTATAATCCCCGTGCTGTTCTTCAAAGATGCGCCACCGTTTCCAGACAGAAAAATGGGTAGGGTCCGGATAGAATCTCCGAAAATTCTCATATTCTTCGGTGGGCGCACCATGAACCAACTTGTAGTGTATGCCATTCACCTCAACATCATAGTTTAGATAGAGGGAATGCAGATACTGGATGATCTCCTCACGCAAGTCTTTGCGGATATGCTTCCAATGGCTGTGGGTGACCTTGCCACCATTGCGGTACCACAGCCTGGTTGCGTCTGCCATTAGAAGATCATCCATTTGCTCATAGGTATCAAAGGGGCGGCCAATGGCACGGAGCATCATGTATTCATGGTTGCCCAGGAGCATTTTGACGTTGGGCATAGCCATAAGTTTTCTCAGGATTCTGATACCATCTGGATGCCGGTCAATTACATCACCCAGAACATATAGGATGTCATCTGGCTGCAGATTGATCTGTTGCATTACGGAATTGAACCGGCGCATATTGCCATGGATATCAGACATAACGTAAATCATAGCGGCTGTCACCTCCTTCGCGTTCGAATAGCCGCTTTTAGGAATTGTTTTCTTCGAATTGCAACCGGAAAAGATTCACGTGTTCTCCAACCAGTTGCGGATATTGATAATAGACGTGACGACACAGCTTCTTGTACAGACCGAGAAACTTTTCATCATCACAAAAATCAAGTAAACCGTCCATGATTGCTTCAATTTCACGTTCGGATACGATATGGTTCATTAGGACAGCACCCACAAGATCCTGATAGTGTACATAGATTTGCTTCTTCTGATCTTCTAGTCTGGCAAGCAACGCATGCAGTTCATCCCATACGACGTGCGGATCACTCATTGTAGCCACCCAGAATTTGCTTGAATATCTGATAGTTCTGCTCATCCCGAGGAGAACAGTATACCGCAAACTCAATATATCGGAAATGGTATCGGTATTCTTCCACGACCTTCTTCATGGCAGAAGCAACAACGCCAGGAGGATTCTGGAATGCACCACAACCGTAGGCACCCAGAATCACAACCTTGTTCTCTCTGCTGGCAGCAATGTTCAGAATCCGACGCATTCGCTTTACATGCAGATTGAACAACGCGTCATTG
>JAZURG010000052.1:0-2794 GCA_045606145.1 Faecousia sp. | reverse complement strand
TGTCCAATTCATGGGATACTTATTGAAGAAGCCGTAGCCAATCACAAGCGACAATGCGATTGCACCCACATAAATGAGTTTGGATGCGTTATCACTGAGTTTTACGGGAGCAGGGGAGATCGCATAGCCTGCTTCATCCAGCTCCTTAGAGAGCTTATATAGGTTTCTGAGAATGAAGATGTATGCTATCAGAAGGCCCCATACAGAGATTCCAGTGAAGTTGATCAGTCCAAGAATCAGTATGATCAGATACCACACCAGCATTCCATTTCCACCATGGGGAATCAGGCCTGCTTTCTTCTGCACGCCTCGGATGCCATTTCGCAGAGCCAGTAATCTGATAAATCCAGGTATCAGTAGCACATAGGTACCGACTCTAAGGAATGCAATAACATCAGACTCACCGGAGAATATGGTTGTGTTGATAGAAAAAGCAAGCAGCCACCAAATGGTGTGGATCCAGGAGAGCACATAACCACATTTAAACCAATTGTTTTCATTTCGAAGCGCTCTATAACCAAGAAGCAAAAGGATGATGCCGATAGCGGGCATGATAACATCAAGATTCCAGAAGTTCAGGGTGAGTGTTGTTAGTGCAGTACCCCACAGAATGCGGTTCATAGCTTTACGCCAGGGTTTGAATTCATTGGAGAGATCTGCAGGAGGCGGTGCCTCAATGATTTCTTCCAGATACAGATCAAACTCCTGCTCGCTCAGAGAGCCTAACTGCTTATCCGTCATTGAAATCACCTCCCAGTATCTTGCGAAGCTTACGTTTAATTCGATACAACCTTCCTTCAATTGCTCTTTCCGTGGTACCATACTCAGCGGCAATCTGTGCTGTGCTCTGGCGGTAATAATACTTCCTGTAAAACAGTGCTTTATCAGAAGACTCCAGGGAATTCAAAGCCATATGTAAAGCCTTCTGTCGCTCCTTGCGAAGAAGCTCTTGCTCCGGATCAGAATTGGGGGCCGGAATCGTTTCTGTCAGTTCAGAACTAATAGGGGGATTTCTTCTGGCCCGGTCGATGGCTGCATTTCTGGCGATGGTAGAAAGCCAGTTTGACCAATTGCCATGAGCAGGATCAAACTGATCCACACGATCCCATACCCGCACCAGAATATCACTGAAGACCTCTTCACGGTCCCGGGCATCGGGAAGAATGGGGGCGATAACATATCGAATCAGTGGGCCATAATGAAGTTTCAACTGATCCAGGGATCCATCAGAACGCTTGAGCAGGTCGTTAATCAGTTCTGTCGGGTTCATATCCATCGCCTCCTTTCAATTATCTATACGCACAGATTCCAGAAATCCCACGCACATTTTGAAAAATGCACCGATGTATTTATTTCACATCGGTGCATTGATTTATAATTCCATTTCAAAAGCCAGCCATTTGGTGCCATATGTATCAAACAGGAACCGTGTCCCATACTGATTCTGAACATAGAAGTTGTGGACTTCGTACCAGCCGGTCAGTTCTTCCTGCAAAAATGAGTCTGGTGTGATGGGCTTGACCCAGATGGATTTATATTTACTAAGATCCTCATGGGAAATGGGTTTGGCAGTAGGGGAGTAGCCCATCGAATATGCCGGCGCCATGGCCCGCAGGTTCATAGCTTCTGCCAGAACGATCTTGGATCCGTCCATGAAGATGACGTAGTCCTGAACGCCATTTACGATGCCCCAGCCTCGATTCTCGTCCCAGACTGGTTTTCCGTTCAGTGCTCTTAGCGATTCAACTGCAATGATTTCATTATTCTTTGGAATGTAATCATCTGGATTCTCTCGACCAAGAAGATAATCTGTAGACACACAGTACAGATCGGCGAGTTTACAGAGCATCTCAACAGAGGGTAACTTATTGCCGTTATCCCACTGGTTTACAGCAGGTTGAGAAACGCCAATGCGTTTGGCAACTTCATATGTCGACAAGCCAGCCTTTTCACGGGCTTCCCGAAATCGGTATGCCATACACTATCCCTCCTTAGTAGATTTAGTCATATTATAGCGAAAGTCGGCAATATTATCAAGATTCAAAACTTATCTTAAGTTTTCGTAAGACAAGAGTCGTTTTCTTGAATTGATTTTATCAATGTGATATAGTTTCTTCAGATAATGAAGGGAGAATACCCTATGAAGATTTTACTTGTAGAAGACGATACTGCTCTACGGGGAGCCTTAGAGGAGCTTCTGTGCCGTGAAGGGTACGACGTTATCAAGTCTTCTAATGTCAGCTCTGCTAGATCTGCAATGAATCCTGAAGTAGATCTTGTAATGCTTGATGTTGGTTTGTCCGATGGAGATGGTGTCTCTCTGTGTCGCCAGTGGCGTGACGAAGGTGTACAGACGCCCATCCTGTTCCTGACAGCAAAGGACGAAGAACTGGATGTGGTTCGCGGTCTGGACGCAGGGGGCAATGACTATGTGACGAAGCCCTTCCGGATGCAGGAGCTTCTTAGCCGCATCCGCGCATTGCTCCGCAGAAACCAAAAAGAAGCCACTGTCAGCCGCAGCGGTATCACACTGGATAAGGCCAAGCTGCAGGCCAGCCGTGATGGGGAAGTGCTGATGCTTACCGTGACCGAATACAAGATCCTTGCTAAACTCATTTCGGAGCGCTCCATCATCACCCGGGCAGCGCTACTGGATGCACTGTGGGATGTGGACAGCCGATTCGTGGATGACAACACGCTGTCCGTCCATGTCAGCCGGCTGCGGGAAAAGGTTGGCAGCAGCCATATCAAAACCATTCGAGGGGTGGGATATCAATGGGTGGATTGATCATTG
>JAZURG010000051.1:0-3888 GCA_045606145.1 Faecousia sp. | reverse complement strand
ATAAAAGACTCGCACAGGCAGGATACTACAGTATCCTAGACCGGTACGAGTCTTTGCACTTATGCGATTGAACCGCCGTGTACGGAACCGTACGCACGGTGGTGTGAGAGGTCGGGGCTATTCTGCCCCTCCTACTCGATTGTGTGCAGATTATTCAGCGAAGTCTTCTTCAGCGACAGCGTCCTCGGCTGCTTCTTCAGCGGGAGCTTCAGCTTCGGGAATCTCAGCTTCAACGACTTCTTCGATGGTGTCCTTGCACTCGCAGGTGCACTCACCGGTGCATTCGTTTTCACAATCACAGGTGCACTTGCAGTTGCAGCAGGGCAGGGAAGCCAGAATCTTCTTGCACCAGGCAACGATCTGCTCACCGTAGGTGGCAACAACATACACAGCGCCGGCTACAGCAGCCAGAGCAACAGCAATCTTGGCAATGAGTTTAGCGGTCTTCATGGGATCAACCTCCATTTATAAATTTCTACAGTATCAGTATAACCAAAGCAAGGAAAAAATGCAACTAAAAAATTCCTAAATATAGCCATACATTCCCCGAACGCTGACTTCGCCGAAGCTGACAGCCTCGGTATGTCCGTCCGAAAACCGAACCAGCAGCGCGCCTTCATCGTCAACGGAAACGGCGGTTCCGTGACGGACGGTTTCACCGGCTACGACCGATATCTCCCGTCCTACGGTAATGCAATCCCGGCGGTACTGATTCATGATGATTGCTTTTTCACTGAAAAGTCTTTGAGACATTTTTTCCAGAGAAACCAACATGGCCGCGATCACACGGCTGCGGTTTACGGGAAGTTCGGTTCCCATTGCCAGCGATGTGGCGATGGGACGGATATCTTCCGGAAAATCCGCCTCTTTTTGGGTGCAGTTGATGCCGATACCCACAACCGCAAAGCTGACATTGCCGCTGCTGTCCAGAGAAAGCTCTGTCAAAATACCGCCCAGCTTGCGCTTTCCAAACACCAGATCGTTGGTCCATTTGATGCCCGGGCGAATACCGCAGGCCGATTCCACGGCGTCGCACATGGCAACGCCTGCGGCGCAGGTCAGATGCATCAACGCTTTTGCGTGACAGTTGGGCCGCAAGATCACGGACAGGTAAATGCCGTTGCCGGAGGGGGAATGGAAGCTGCGACCCAGCCGTCCACGGCCACCGGTCTGACTGTCAGCAATGAAAACAGTGCCGTGAGGAGCGCCTTGGGCAGCAAGCTGCTTTGCTCTGGTGTTGGTGGAATCAATGGAATCAAACCAATGGATGCGGTCTTTCCATGGGTAATCGGCGGATATATTTGCCAGTATGCTGTCGATCATTAGTCAATGTCCTTCACAACTTCTTCGGGAGCAAAGTCCAGAACCTCGGGATGCGCCAGCAGGCGGCGGTAATACTTGAAGAAGGTGGCATAGTAGAAGCCGTCTACGATACGCTCGTCCAGGACGAATTTCACATCTATGTACTTTTTCTGGACAACGCTGCCGTCTTCGGTGACTTCCAAAGCCCGCCGCTTGCAGCCAAAGGCGCCAAATACAGGCAGGTTACCGAAGTCATACAGATGATGGTAAATGGGAGGAATGCCCAGACTACCCATAGAGGTGAAGAACAAACTGCCGTGGAAAGGACTCAGCTCCAGCAGGAACTTGGGCAGCAGGCCAAAGTAATCCAACAGCTTCAGCAGCCACACGGTAAACTTCAAAACAACACTGGGAATCAGATTCAGATACATGATCAGATTATCCAGGCTGGAGTCCAGCTCCTGCGTTTTCTTGACATCATCCACAGCGGCTTTCAGCTTGTTGTAGACATCTATGGCAGTGTCGGCAGGATGCAGGTGGACTTTGATGGAAGTGTCCGGAGATTCCAGCGTCATGTCCTTTTTAACGACCATACAGTACTGAATGTCGTTACCACGGGAATAGACCTTCTGGCCGGAGATGAAGCGGTTCAGCTGGGGATACTTGGCGACACCGCGGACATAGGCTGCCAGCAAAACATGGGTGATACCGAAATCGGTATAGCCTTCTTTCCGCTTCTGGCGGATATAGCGGTCGATATGGGTGATCTCGAAGGATTCTTCAAAAAGATTGGAGCAGGTATTGCGTTCCACCTGGAAGAAAGCGGTGATCTGCGCCATGGGTGCCAGCGTGCGGATCTTGCGGCCATCAATACGGTCACCCCAGGTGGGATGGTATTCTCCGACAGGATGCACACGGATGGCAAAGACCATAATCATCAGACCCAGACTCAGCAGGGCTTCCGGCAGCAGGGTATTGATTACAGACCAGTTTGCACCGACCAGATCATTGCGGTAAATATACCCAAAAGCGGCAGCGGGGCAGGCATGGAGCAGGAACAGCCAGAAGATCCGACGGCCACGGCCGGATGTGATGTCGGTATAGATCACGGCAAAGAAAATCAAGGCGATCCAGCACAGCACTTCGATCATAGCGCCAAAACCGTGCAGGTTGATGCGGATGCCGTAGTAAACCGCGATCATCCATAGGGCAATGGCGGTTTTGTAGAACATTTCCTTACCCCAGATCAGTGCGATCAATAAATACAACACTGTGGCGGCAACGGGCAGAACCACAAGACCCCAGGTGTTGTCAGAGGGGAGATGAAATACAAAACGCAGTACCGCGGATGCCAACAGGCACAATGCTGCGATCCATGTCAGCGCATTCTTTTTACTGACATACAGGCTGATTCTTCTTTCCATAAAATAACCTCCGTTTTTCTCTCTAAAGAGGATTGCTTATATTTTTGCCAACTCAGCGATAAAAGCGGGATCCGTACCGCAGCAGCCACCTAAGAGGGAAGCGCCCATAGCACGGCAATCTTTCATAATGCCGCCGAATTCATCCGGCTTCATTGGGTAATGGGGAAGCTTGTCTTCGCCGATGGTTGGAATGCCGGCGTTAGGCTTGCAGATGACAGGGCAGCGGACATACCGCCGGAGCTTGCTGACAAGACCCGGTGTGAAATTGTCCGCGGCTACACAGTTAAAGCCTACCGCGGCGGCACCGGCATCTTCCAGATTTTTCAGCACCGGACCTGCATCCATTCCGGAAAACAGACTGCCGTCCGGCTGCATGGTAAAGCTGTAAACGCAGCAGCTTGCCCCTTCCAGCTCGGCAGCGGTCAAAATAGCTTCCGCTTCCTGTGGGTACATCAAGGTTTCCGCAGCCAGAAGATCCACACCGCCGTCCAAAAGTCCTTTGATCTGCCTGCGGTAGTTATCTACCAACAGATCAAATTTTTCCGGGTCCCAGCTATCAGTGTATGCCGCCAGCGTAGTCAGATCACCGGCAACCAATATGTCTTTACTGATACTTTTACTCAGTGCGGCAAGATGGGCATTGACCGCTTCTGTCTGCTTATCCAACGCTACTCGCTCCAAGGCAATCGGCTGTGCCTGAAAGGTGGGGGCATAGATAATTTGACTACCCGCTTCCACATAGGCCCGCTGCAGGGCAACCAGTTTTTCAGGGTTGGCTAATACCCATTCTTCTGTGCAGCAGCCGCGGGGCATCCCTGCTTTCATTAAATTAGAACCGGTGGCACCGTCCAGAAGGACAGGCCCTTTCTTCACCAGCTCCCATAGTGCTTCTTTTGTAAGCATTTTGTTCACTCCAAAGGATTATTAGGAATTATTATACGGCAAAACAGGGAAGAATGCAACTGCTTTCTGCATCAAACGGATTGTCAGATGGAACAACAAAGACGCTCCCAACGGGAGCGTCTCAGCTTGTCAAAAAAGTATAGATTTTAGAATCTCAACCGCACAGCGTATATGAGGTGGTGTTACTTTCTTGTCGCCGAACAAGAAAGTAACCAAAGAAGTCGGCATAGGGGAGGAACTGAGTTCATTGCTCCCGCAT
>JAZURG010000050.1:0-12387 GCA_045606145.1 Faecousia sp. | reverse complement strand
AACACCATCAAGAAGTCCGGCATCACTCCCGTTGTCTGCATCAACCGCTTCTACACCGATACCGATGCCGAAATCGCTCTGCTGAAGAAGCTGTGTGCTGAAAAGGGTGTCCGCTGCGCCGAAAGTAACCACTGGCGTTACGGCGGCGAAGGCGCTGCTGAGCTGGCCCGCGTTGTTGTCGAAGCTTGCGAAGACAAGAACGAGATCAAGTTCCTGTACGACCTGGATATGCCTCTGCGTCAGCGCGTTGAGCTGATCGCTAAGGAAGTCTACGGTGCTGACGGTGTTATCTGGCAGCCTCTGGCCAACGAGAAGGCTGAGCGCTTCGAGAAGGATCCCAAGTACGCTGACTACTGCACCATGATGGTTAAGACTCACCTGTCCCTCAGTGACGATCCCACCAAGAAGGGCGTTCCCACCGGCTGGAAGCTGACCATCCGTGACATCCTGGAGTACGGCGGCGCTAAGTTCCTGTGCCCCATGGCTGGTACCATCTCCATGATGCCCGGCACCGCTGCTAACCCCGCATACCGCCGTGTTGACGTCGACACCGAGACCGGCAAGGTATCCGGCCTGTTCTAATATCCCATCCCCCAAGGCCCAGGCGGGAATCCGCCTGTGCCTTGCGTGGCGTTTTATTAAGATAATAAGATACGAGATATTAGATATGAGATATGTTGTTATTGGCACATCTTGTATCTCATATCTCATATCTCGTATCTGAGAAGGAGAAATTACTATGGATATGACTATGGAATCCTGCCGCAAGTTTGTGGAAGTTCTGGCCTCCGACGCTCCCGCTCCCGGTGGCGGCGGCGCTGCTGCTCTGGTTGGTGCCATCGGTACCGCTCTGGGCAACATGGTCGGCAGCCTCACTGTCGGCAAGAAGAAATACGCAGATGTTCAGGACGAGATCATTGCTCTGAAGGCCAAGTGCGATACTCTTCAGACCGAGCTGCTGAATCAGGTGGAAATGGACGAGATCAACTTCCTGCCCCTGGCTAAGGCTTACGGCATCCCCAAGGATGACCCCAACCGTGACGCTGTCATGGAAGAAGCTACTCTGATCGCTTGCTCCACCCCCATGAAGATCATGGAGCTGTGCTGCGAAGCCATTGAGTACATCGCTGTGTTTGCCGCTAAGGGCAGCCGCCTGGCTGTTTCCGATGCCGGCTGCGGCGCTGTTTGCTGCAAGGCCGCTCTGCAGGCTGCGTCTTTGAATGTTTTTATCAACACCAAGACCCTGAAGAACCGTGAAAAGGCCGAAGAGCTGAATAACAAGGCTCTGGGCATGATGGCGAAGTACTGCGCCATGGCCGACGAGATCTTCAACACCGTCAAGGCCGGCTTTGGCGTTTAAGCCCGCAGTGCGGGCAGCCGATGCGTGCAAAGTGCAGTACTGATCGTCACTGCCCTGACCCGCTCGATTCGCTACATTTTCTAGAACAATAAATATTTTTAAGGAGTATTTTACTATGGCTAAGAGATTGCTCGGCAAAGAAGTTAACGAAGCACTGGTTGCTTCCCTGCAGACCCGCGCTGCTGCACTGAAGGAAAAGGGTGTTACCCCCACTCTGGCAATTCTGCGTCTGGGCGAGAACCCCTCCGACCTCAGCTATGAAAAGGGCGCTACCAAGCGCGCTGAAGAGATCGGCGTTGCTATCAAGAACTTCATCCTGCCTGAGTCCGCTACCAAGGAAGAAGTCCTGGCCGTCATCGACGAGATCAATGCTGATGATGCCATCCACGGCTGCCTGATGTTCCGTCCCCTGCCCAAGCATCTGAAGGCTGACCAGGACGAGATCTGCAACCGTCTGGCGCCCAAGAAGGACGTTGACTCCATGACCCATATGTCCAACGCCGGCGTTTTCGAAGGCCAGGATCTGGGTTACGCCCCCTGCACTCCCGCTGCCTGCATGGAGATCCTGGATCACTACGGCATCGACTGCAAGGGTAAGAACGCTGTCGTTACCGGCCGCTCTCTGGTCGTCGGCAAGCCCGCTGCCATGATGCTGATGCAGAAGAACGCTACCGTCACCATCTGCCACACCAAGACCGTCAATACCGCTGAGATCTGCAAGAATGCTGATATCATCATCTCCGCTGCCGGTGTTCTGAAGTCTCTGACTGCTGACTATGTCCGTGAAGGCCAGATCGTCATCGACGTTTCCATGAACTGGGACGCTGAAAAGATCACCTCCAAGGGCAAGGGCGGCATGTCCGGCGACGCTATCTTTGACGAAGTCGAGCCCATCGTTGCTGCTATCACCCCCGTTCCCGGCGGTGTCGGTGCCGTTACCACCAGCGTTCTGATGAAGCACGTTGTGGAAGCCGCTGAGAAGATCTGAATTCTATAATCGCTTATACAACTGACGGAATGAAAGCGGTTTACCGCTGGGGAGTATAAGCATTTTCTGCCGACCGTCTGGGCAATTCGAACTTTATGGGCTCGGATTGCCCAGATTTTGTAATTTGAGGTGTTCGTTATGAAGAAAATCAAAAACCTTTCAGAAGGCGCATTTCTGAAGCTGTTGTTCGCGTTTCTGTCTGCATGTTTCCTGATTGCCGCCGTCTGCATGCCCGACCGGGCAACCATGTTCAGCGGCCTGTGGAACATTCTTTCCCAACCTAACAAGATCTCTGCCAACTATTTTGCTATGGGCGGCTATGCTGCCACATTTCTGAATATGGGTCTCGTGGGTCTTCTCAGCCTGCTGCTGTTCATTGTATTTAAGGGTACTCCTAACAATGTTTCCACTCTGGCCGTGATCCTTACCATTGGTTTTGGTTCCTGGGGTATCAATATTCTGAACATGTGGTTCTCCATTCTGGGTGTGATCGTCTACGGTCTGGTAAAAAAGGAAAAAATGGGCGGTCTGGTCAATGCAATGCTGTTTTCCACCGGTATTGCGCCGCTGATCACCGATCTGCTGATCCGTTACCCCAATGCGGAAGCCATCGGCTTCAACTGGCTGGGTCTGGGTCTTGCCGTTCTGGTAGGTCTGGTTATTGGCTTCTTCCTGCCTGCAGGTCTTGCTCACTCTCCTAAGGTACATAAGGGCTTTGATCTCTATTCCGCAGCCCTGCCCATCGGTATGACCGCATTCTTCCTGAATGCCACCCTGTTCAAAACTATGGGTGTCAGCCTCCCCAAGGCTCTTTCCGATGTAGACGCAGCATCCATGCAGGTTGCGTCCCAATCCACCGTAAACATCTTCTGCTGCATCGTATTTGGTATCTGCATTGTTGTGGCATTTCTGATGGGCTGCAGACCCAAGGATTACTGGAAGCTGCTGACTGATCCTGCGTTGGTCAATAACTTCTCCAGCACCTATGGCAATGCCACCTTCCTGATGAATCTGGGTGTGTATGGCCTGTTCATTCTGGGCTACTACAACCTCATCGGTGCTACCTTCAATGGTATTACCTTTGGTATCATTTTCTGCATGCTGGCCACCTGCAACTCCGGCAGCCATCCCGGCAATGTCTGGCCCATTATGCTGGGTTATTTTGTGGCATCCGTGGTATTTGGCTGGATCTCCCCGCTGCTGGGCGGCACCTTTGCGTTCAAGATCAATGCCCAGGCGATCTGTGTTGGTCTGTGCTATGCCAACGGTCTCAGCCCCATTGCTGACAAGTACGGCTGGCGTTACGGCTTTGTTGCCGCGGTAATGCACTATTTGCTTGTCACCTCCGTTCCCACCCTCCACGGCGGCTTCTGCCTGTACAACGGCGGCTTCACCGCTGCGCTGATCTGTCTGATCCTGGTTCCCGAACTGGAGAAGTTCTTTAAGACCAAGGAAGAACGGAAGCTGGCAAAAGCAAAATAACAACAAAGAAGGGATGCCGCGCATCCCTTCTTTTATTTCATAAACTTTTCAATTGCCTCACAGAGGTCATCTATGGCACCCTCATCTCCGGCAGCTACCGCATCCACCATGCAGTGCCGGATATGGTCTTTTAAAATAACCTTGCCTGTATTATCCAGTGCGGAGCGTACAGCCGCAAGCTGTACCAACACCTCAGAGCAATCGTAACCTTCTTCTACCATCCGCTTGACCTTCTCCAAATGACCGATGGCTCGGGCAAGCCGGTTGATCACGGCCTTTTGGTTTTCATGTACATGACCGTGACTATGGGCAATGCCATGTTCATGCATGTAGGCGTGGTCGTGGGTATGTTCCATAGCACATGCCTCCTTCTCATTTTTCCGTTATTATACGACAGAATCCTTCCAGTGGCAAGCCCGCAGGGGGGATATTTTTCAGCAATATATAATGGCGAAAAGTGAAAAAGTTTTGACTCAATAGATAGGGTCTGCTATAATAGAATAAATTATTGCGCCCTTTTGGAGGAAATAAGCATGAGAATGAGAAGAATGAAAAATCTGGACAGCCGCATGGAGGCCTGCGCTGCCATGCGTATTACAGAACCTGCCGCTTTGCAGGGTAACTGGCGCTCTTTAAAACCGGATTGTACCGCTCTTTGGGTGGAAGTTGGTTGCGGCAAGGGCAAATTCACCGCCGAAACCGCCCAAGCCAATCCCGATGTGCTGCTGATCGCCGTGGAGCGCTGCCGGGAAGCCATGGTCGTTGCCATGGAAAAGGCACAAAACATGGGTTTGAAAAACGTATTTTACATCGATATGGATGTGGCAAATATTGAAGCGATCTTTGCTTCTCAAGAGATCGACCGTCTGTTTATCAATTTCCCCGATCCCTGGCCCCGGAAAAAGAACGCAAAGCGCCGTCTGACCCACCGTAGTTTTCTGGATAAGTACTGCCGTGTGGTTCGCACCGGCGGTGAGTTTCATTATAAGACCGACAACGCCCCTCTGTTTGAGTTCAGCGTGGAAGAATTTGCCGCCTGCGGTCTGGAAGTAAAAAATCTGACCCGGAATCTCCACGAAAACGGCATCGTCGGTATTATGACCGGCTATGAAGAAAAGTTCCATGCACTGGGCACACCCATCAACCGCTGCGAGGTGGTGTGCAAGCCCTTCGTGCTGCCCCCGGAAGAAAAGAAGCAGAAAGAGGAGACCAACGAATGACCACCTATTTTGCCGGAAGCTGTGATGTTGCCGTCATCGGTGCCGGTCACGCAGGCATTGAAGCTGCTCTGGCTGCCGCCCGGCTGGGCCATAAAACCATTCTCTTTACCATCAATCTGGATGCTGTGGGAAATATGCCCTGCAACCCTGCCATTGGCGGAACCGGCAAAGGCCATCTGGTAAGAGAATTGGATGCTTTAGGCGGACAGATGGCAGTGGCCGCAGACGCGGCCTGTATCCAATATCGGATGCTCAACAAAGGAAAAGGCCCCGCTGTCCATTCTCTCAGGGCACAGGGTGACCGCCGCAAATACCAGCAGTATATGAAGCATGTGCTGGAGCTGCAGGAAAACCTGGAACTGAAGCAGGCACAAATTGTGGAGATTTATGTGGAAGACGGCGCTGTTACGGGTGTTCGTACCCAGTTGGGTGCCCGGTATGACGCAAAGGCCGTGATCATTGCCAGCGGTACCTATCTGGATGCCACCGTCATCACCGGTGAGTCGGTGCAGCAGGCAGGCCCCGACGGCATGCACGCTTCCATCGGTTTGGCGGACAATCTGCGCGCTCTTGGTCTTCCTCTGCGCCGTTTCAAAACCGGTACGCCCCCCAGAGTCAACCGCCGCAGCATTGATTTTTCCAAAATGGAGCTGCAGCCGGGTGATGAAGTGCCGGAGCCTTTCTCCTTCCGTACGGAGCATGCTCTCTATAATCAAGCTGTCTGCTATCTTACCTATACCAATGAGCAGACCCACGAGATCATCAAGGCCAATCTGCACCGCAGTCCCATGTATGACGGCACCATTTCCGGTGTCGGCCCCAGGTACTGCCCCAGCATCGAAACCAAGATCGTCCGTTTTGCGGAAAAGAACCGCCATCAGCTGTTTATCGAGCCTTGCGGTCTGGACACGGAAGAGATGTATATTCAGGGTTTCTCTTCTTCTCTTCCGGAAGATGTGCAGCTGCAAATGCTTCGCACCATCCCCGGTCTGGAACACGCGGAAATGATGCGCCCTGCCTATGCCATTGAGTATGAGTGCGTAGACCCCACCAGTCTGCTGCCCACACTGGAGTATAAAAAAATATCCGGCCTTTACGGCGCGGGACAGTTCAACGGCTCTTCCGGCTATGAAGAGGCCGCCGTACAAGGTCTGGTGGCAGGCATCAATGCCGCGCTGAAGCTGCAGGGGAAAGATCCTTTGATTCTCACCCGGGATACCAGCTATATCGGCACGCTCATTGACGATCTGGTAACCAAGGGTACGGAAGAGCCTTACCGGATCATGACCAGCCGCAGTGAATACCGGCTGCTCCACCGGCAGGATAATGCCGACCAGCGTCTGACCCATATTGGTGCTGCCGTTGGTCTTGTACCCCGGGAACGGCTGAAGCAGGTGGAAGAAAAGTATGAGGCCGTCCGCCGGGAGATGAACCGTCTGGAAAGCAATGGTGTTCCCGCATCCGAAGCACTGAATGCCATGCTGGCAAGCCGGGATTCCGCGCCCGTTGCCAATTCCGCCCGTCTGGCGGATCTGCTGCGCCGCCCTCAGGTGACTTATGAAGACATTGCGCCCTTTGATACGAATCGTCCGGCGCTTCCCAAGTCCGTCACCGAGGAAGTGGAAATTCAGATCAAGTACGCGGGCTATCTTGCCCGGCAGGAAAAGCAAGTGGAGGAATTCAAAAAAGAAGAATCCCGCCGTCTGCCCGATTCCATAGATTATAATGCCATTGCCGGTCTTCGTCTGGAAGCACGGCAGAAGCTCTCCGAGATTCGTCCCATGTCCATCGGACAGGCAGGCCGTATTTCCGGTGTCAGTCCCGCGGATATCGCCGTTCTTCTGATCTGGCTGGAACAGAATCCTTCTTAACCATCGCAGAAAAGAGAAAGGAGCTTTTTATGACAACGAAGACGCGTCGTATAATCAAAATCTGCGTTTCTGTTATTTTGATGGCAGTCTCACTTCTAACTCTCAGCTGGTTCTATGTAAGCGGCTCTGAATTGCGTTTTTTGCAGGATATCCCCGCGGATTGCACCGCCGGTGTATCGATTTGGTCGTGGGACGAAGCAGTTTCGGACTACAAAGCAGATTTGACCTACGAACAGCTAACGCAGCTCCTGGAGTTACTCCAATCATCTTCCTATTGGCGCATTCCCACTTCATCCATCTCCTACAACGGGCATAAAACCATCTATACCGTTTTCATTACCTACAAAATTGACGGTGTTGCCCAATATCTTTCCATCACCAGCACCGGTGATTACGCTGTCAATATTTCCGGTTCTCAGGATATCCCCCTTGCGCACGATTTTCTTCTGATCCGGGACAAGGATTGGATCACAAAGCTGGATGCCATTTTTATGCCTAAATAAGCAAAAGTTACTGCAGAAAACTGCAGTAACTTTTTTTCTGTTATGGAATAAGATAGTCGGAGGCGATGTTTATGGCAATTGTGAGAACCGATATTCCCATTACATCCGAAAGCTGTAACCGAATGATTCTGGAAATTGTAGAAGCATACCCCTTTTGCAGAACGGAGGTCATTGGCAGCACCGCTTTTCAGCGGCCATTACGGACACTGGTCATTGGTAACGGCCCACGGAAAGTCATCTATTCCGCGTCCCATCATGCCAATGAATGGATCACCAGTCTTGTTCTTTTGAAATTTGCAGAGGAGCTGGCCCAGGCCATCGCAGAAAACGGCATTATTTTTGGTGTGGAAGCACAAAAAATTGCAAATACTGCCACCATTTATATGGTCCCCATGGTAAACCCCGACGGTGTCAATCTGGTCACCGGGGCAATTCCACCCGGAAGCATTGCCTATGAAGCGGCCCAAAACCTGGCTGAATTTTATCCCGACATACCGTTTCCCAACGGCTGGAAAGCAAACCTTCTGGGGGTAGATCTGAATTTGCAATATCCCGCCGGATGGCTGCAGGCCCGGGAAATCAAATTCTCCCAAGGCTTCACCCAGCCGGGGCCGAGAGATTATGTAGGCAGGGCGCCCCTAAACCAACCGGAAAGCAGGGCATTGGCTGGATACACAGAGTTTATTGACCCTGAACTGGTACTGGCTTATCATTCCCAAGGAAAAGAAATCTACTGGCAGTTCCGGGAATATTATGTACCGGGCGCCAAAGAACTGGGCGAAGCCTTCGCTCGGGTCAGTGGTTACACACTGGCGGATGCCCCTTATGAATCCAGCTTTGCAGGCTACAAGGATTGGTTTATTCAGGAATTCCGCCGTCCCGGCTATACCATTGAAGTAGGACTGGGAGAGAACCCCCTGCCTCTTTCCCAGTTTGATGAAATATACATGGATAATCTGGGCATCTTAGTTATTGCCGCATTGGGAGGAAGCTCTCTTTCCGAACCGTAAGATTTTAACCGTTGACAATCACACACGCATCGAATAAACTTTGATTAAAAATAAGAATAAAGGTGATACAAATGATGCTTAATCAATATCTTGATATCAATCCCGAGGTTGCCGGGGCCTTGGCTTCCGGTAAACCGGTTGTAGCACTGGAATCCACCATTATTTCCCACGGTATGCCCTATCCGCAAAATGTAGAGACCGCACTGAATGTAGAGCGGATCATCCGGGAAAACGGCGCTGTTCCCGCTACCATCGCCATCATTGGCGGCCATTTGAAGGCCGGGCTTTCCCCCAATGAGATCGAATACTTTGGTAAGAAAGGCCAGGCCATTACCAAGGCTTCCCGCCGGGATCTGGCAGTTCTGTGCGCACGGGGTGAGGACGGCGCTACCACCGTTACCACCACAATGATCATTGCCCACATGGCCGGCATCAAGATTTTTGCTACCGGCGGTATTGGCGGTGTCCATCGGGGCGCTGAGACCACCATGGATATCTCCGCTGACCTGGAAGAACTGGGCCAGACCCCGGTAATGGTAGTCTGCGCCGGTGCCAAGAGCATTCTGGATCTGGGATTGACTCTGGAATACCTGGAAACCAAAGGTGTGCCGGTTATCGGCTTTGGCACAAAGGAGCTGCCCGCTTTCTATACCCGTCAATCCGGTTTTCAGGTAGATTACCGGATCGACACCGTGGAAGAGCTGGCTGCCGTATTCAAGGCCCAAAACGATCTGGGCATGAAGGGCGGTATACTGGTCACCAACCCCATTCCCGAAGAATATGCCATGCCTCTGGAAACCATCAATGCAGCTATTGATCAGGCGATTGCTGAATGTAACAAAAAGGGTATCCACGGCAAGGAAACTACCCCGTTCCTACTGGCCCGGGTAGCTGAGCTGACCGGCGGCAACTCTCTGGCGTCCAACATCCGTCTGGTGTACAACAATGCCAAAATTGCCGCCCAAACCGCCGCAGTTTACGCAAAGCTGTAATCATAACAAAAGCGCCTGCTGGGCGGACTCACATAGGGATTTGTACGGTTTTGAATGAATCTTTTTCCTCACAGAAAATCCATCGTCCTTGAAATACATCCAGTATTTCTGCGTCCTCTGAATATTCCTGTGAGCAAAAATCTTCTATTCAAAACTGCGCAGCACTCCAAAACGAGAGATTTTTCGGCAAGACAAGATAAAAAACCATGGCAAGGCTGACGCCTGCCATGGCTTTTTAACGCGGTATTGCGGGAAAATATCCGATTTGGAGCGTATAAATCCCTATGTGAGGCCGCCCTTCCGCAGGCGCTTACTTTTATTTGTTCTCCTTTTTAGAAGCCCGGAGATTTCCTTTCCGGTCATAACGAACAATCAAAATGATATTGATTGCCAAACAGGCAACCGCCATCAAACCAAGCTCCCAAAGGATGCACCCCACCGCTTTATCCAGCATTTGCGTGCCGTCCATACCACGGAAGCCGCTGCTGACAAAGAACATTACCACGCTGAGTATAAATCCCAACCCGGTCCATACGATGCCGGCCAGCTTTTGAGTAAAGCGCCACGCGTCCACACTGCCCATACCAAAATAGAATCGGTAGCCAGCTTCATGGTTCGCTTCCTTAGCAGGCAAAAACCAGTATGTCAAACCGAATACCAGCATGATCACCGGCGCTGCCATTACACACAGGCGCACGGCCAGTTCGATCCAACCCAGTATGGAATCAACCTTTGGCAACAGTGTTGCGGGGTCAAAATTATTGATTAAATCTACCAGTTTTGGGATCAAGTCTTCCATAGACGACTCCTTATTTTTCTTCCAGATACTTGTTTATCTCATGGATAAAACTGCTGACATCCTGGAACCGGCGGTAAACAGAAGCAAACCGAATGTACGCAACCTCATCAAGGGGCTTAATACGGGCCATAACCATTTCGCCGATCTTATCGGTACTGACCTCCCGCTCCAGAGTATTCTGGATAGTCTGCTCGATCTCGGTGGTAATACGGTCCAAATCCGATACATCCACCTGCCGCTTATCAAATGCCCGCACCATGGAATTGAGGATCTTATTCCGGTCAAAGCCCTGACGGGAACCATCACGCTTGACGACAATGATCGGCAAACTCTCCACAATTTCATAAGTGGTAAAGCGCCGCTGGCAATTCAAACACTCACGGCGGCGGCGAATGCTCAAACCATCTTCACTGTGTCTGGAATCTACAACCTTGCTTTCCTGATCGCCGCAAAACGGACATTTCATGGGAAATCAGCTCCCTTTTTATATGATATTTTATTATAACAGAAGGAACTTCCACTGTCCAGACCTTTTTTCCCTTGTCATTTTCTGATCTTTGGGTTACAATAACATTGATCTTTAGAAAGGATTTTGATATGAAGAACAAACACTTATATGGGATTTGGGGTTTCCTGTTTATTATCTGCGCCCTATTGGGTTTTATTCCGGAGCCGGAAGGCGTTGTAAAAAGCCTGTTGATGCTTACTGCCGCTTCCTTTTTCATTCCCGGTTGGTTTCTTTACTTCCGTGCGGTCAAAAAAGCTGATTTACCTGTTTTAGAGAGTCTTCGCGCCATCAGTTTGGCATCCTTATGTGCTACCCTTATCTTTCTGGTCCTAAACTTTCTTTCAGCCGGTAATTCCAATATTCCCGGAGATTTTTTATATGGCCTTTTGATTATTTTTTCTTCCCCGATGGTCTGTTCACAGTACTGGATCGTCAGTCTTTTTCTGTGGGCATGCCTGCTGACAGCCAGCTTTTCTGCTGTTCGTAAGGTTAAAAAGCAACTCTCCCAGCAGTAGAATGGTTTATTCTACCTGCAAGAGAGGGAAAGAAAGGTTTTTCGAGTGACATTTTCCATCTCTTGCTTTATACTGATGACAGATATATGCTAAGGAGTACTTCGTTATGAATTATCAGATTATTACCGATTCCGCATGTGACCTGCCCCAGCAGATGCTGCAGGAATTGAACATTGTAACCGCACCTCTCGTCGTCAACTTTCGTGGCGAAGCCCGCAACGACAGTGTCGCGGACGCGCAGGTTAAAGAGCTTTACGACGCCATGCGCGGCGGCGAAGTTGCCACTACCTCAGCTGTCAATCCCGACGGTTGGGCCAAGGTCATAGAGCCGACTCTGGTTTCCGGCAAGGATGCCCTGGTCCTGGCTTTTTCCTCCGGTCTCAGCACCACCTACCAATCCGCTGTTATCGCCGCAAATGAGCTGGCTGAAAGCTATCCAGAAAGAAAGATCATCGTGGTGGACACTTGTGCTGCCGCGCTGGGCCAGGGTCTGCTGGTCTGGCATACCTGCAAAAAACGGGACGAGGGCCTTTCTCTGGAGGAATTGGCTGCATGGGTTGAAGATGCCAAGAATCACACTGCTCACTGGTTCACCGTGGACGATCTGGTGTATTTAAAGCGGGGCGGCCGTGTCAGTGCCGCAACGGCTATTTTTGGCACAGTGCTGAACATCAAGCCTGTTCTGCATGTGGACTACGAAGGTCATCTGATCAGCATGGTAAAAGCCAGAGGCCGCAAGGCTGCCATCAATACCCTGGCAGCCAAAATGGGCGAGCTGGCCGGCGACTGGGACAACAGCACTGTCTTTATCTGCCATGCCGACGCAATGGAAGATGCCAACAAGCTTGCCGATCTGGTCAAGGAAAAGTACGGTGTCAAGGATGCTTTCATTGGCAATTTGGGCGCGGTGATCGGTTCTCACGCCGGCCCCGGCACGTTAGCGCTGTTCTTCATGGGCAACGAGAAATAAAATATGCCGGGATGCTGCGCATCCCGGCTGAGACTGTCAAAAAACTATGTCATTACCATGCCGGTGCGCACACCGGTGTGCCAATCGTTTTTCGAAAATATAAAGATTCCCGAACCCTGTTATTGCGGTGTGCCTCCCGGCGGGCTCCCTTTCTTGTTCCGGCAAGAAA
>JAZURG010000049.1:0-7177 GCA_045606145.1 Faecousia sp. | reverse complement strand
TCAAAAAAACGAGCAGCTTTTGCTTGATATGGCGAAGGAATTAGAAAAGAAAAACAAAACGATTTGGTCTTCTATGTGGGCAATTATGATTGTAAGTATGACCGCCCTCATTGCAGGTATCTTTATTGCCGCATTTTTGATTCCTGAAGGAGTGTGGCAGCTTGTTACAATTCTTTGTGTTTGTGTTTTGTTTTTGATACCGTGCTTTTATGCTTTAAAGCTGGAAGTAAGCGTGGGTGCCTATAAGTGCCAAAATTGCGGGTACGAAATTGTGCCCACCTATAAAGAAGTAATGATGGCAATGCACAGAGGTTTTACCCGTCACTTATTATGCCCTAAATGCAACAAACGTACTTGGTGCAAAAAAGTCTTGAAGAAGTAAAAGATAAAGACAGGCGCCTCGGTGGAGGCGGCTGTGACATTTCAGCAAATAAAGTCGAGAAAATTCTGTCCGGATGTTTTATGATTGGGGTGTAAGGTGGTGAAAAAGATGGATGAACGCATTGACGCAGTGCAAAGGATGCAGGATTATATTGAAAACAATCTGGACAAGGATATTTCCATGGCGGATCTTTCCAAAGCCGCCGGGTATTCTCCCTGGTATTCTTACCGGTTGTTTCAGAATTTGCTTTATATGACACCAGCCGTCTATATCCGGCGGCTGCGACTGTCTAAATCTGCGCTTCGGTTGCGGGATGAGAAGGTAAAGATCATTGATGTGGCTTACGATTCCGGTTTTGAAAGTGTTGACGGTTATCAGCGGGCATTTTATAAAGAGTTTGGCTGCAATCCCTATGAGTACTCAGTAAGCCCCATGCCCATCTATCTATTCAAACCTTACGGCGTAAAATATTCGAAACGAAAGGACAGTAAGGAAATGAACGAAGTAAAAAGCGTGTTTGTTCAGATTGTGGAAAAGCCGGCAAGAAAAGTGATCATCAAACGGGGAAAAACCGCAAAGGAATATTTTAAGTATTGCGAAGAGGTGGGCTGCGATGTGTGGGGGCTTCTGTGCAGCATAAAGTCCATCAGTAGTGAGCCGGTGTGTCTTTGGCTACCGGAACACCTTATCCGGGAAGGCACCAGCGAGTATGTCCAGGGCGTGGAAGTGCCCTTGGATTTTGACGGCCAGAGCCCGGAAGGCTTCGATATTATCGAGCTTCCAAAATGCAAATATATGATGTTCCAAGGCGAACCTTTTGCAGAGGAGGATTTTGAAGAAGCCATCCTGCAAGTGTGGGAAGCGATCAAAAAGTATAATCCGGAAACTGTCGGCTACTGCTGGGATGATAAGAATCCTCGTATTCAGCTGGAACCCAGAGGAGAAAGAGGCTATATCGAAATGAGAGCCGTGCGTGAGGAACTGAAATGAAGAAAGGATATTCAAAAGCGGCGCTGTTTCTTGCCAGTCAAGCGGTTACTTTGCTGGGATCTTCTATCGTACAGTTTGCTATTATCTGGTATGTTACTCTGGAAACCTCATCCGGCGGATGGGTTGCCATGATTTCCGCAGCAGCGTACATCCCGCAGTTTCTGATTTCCTTCTTTGCGGGCGTATGGGCGGACCGCTATCCCCGTAAGCGCCTGATCATTGCTGCAGATGGAGCGATTGCAATAGCGACGCTGGCACTTGTGCTTCTGCTTCCACAAATCCCCCAAAACGAAACGGTCTATGTTGCTCTGGTGGCGATTTCTGTCATCCGATCCCTTGGAACGGGCATCCACACACCGGCAGTAAACGCAACGGTGCCGCAGCTTGTTGCAGAAGAGCACTTGATGAAGTTTAACGGCATCAACGCAACGGTTCAATCTGTTGTTCAGTTCGCTGCACCTGCTATCGCAGGCAGTATTCTCACATGGGGCAGCTTCCGTGGCGCGCTGATGGTGGATGTCGTAACCGCTATGGTAGGTATTGGCCTGCTGGGTGCGATTGCCATCCCCTTTGAAAAGCGGACAGACTCTGCGCCGATTTTTGCCGAAATGCAGGAGGGAATTCGTTACGCTGTCAAGGAGCGTTTTCTCGGGAAGCTGATTATGCTTTTTGGTCTGTTCATTTTACTGTGTGTTCCCGCAGGATTTCTCGCAACGCTGTTTGTCAGCCGTTATTATGGGGATACCTATTTCCATATGACGCTGGTAGAAGTCATCGGCTTTTTGGGTATGATGGCAGGCGGCTTGCTGGTCAGCACTTGGGGAGGATTCAAACGCCATACCAAGACGCTGCTGGTGGGCATGATGGCCTTTGGAGCGCTGGCAATTGCAATGGGACTGGTCGAAAACTTTTATGTGTATCTGGCGCTGATGGCTATTTACGGAGTTGCGCTGACCATGGTGCAGACGGCATCTACCACTCTCCTGCAGGAAACTAGCACTCCGGAAATGGCGGGGCGGATCTTTGGCTTGTACGGTGCGGCTTATTCCAGCTTCCTGCCCATCGGTATGGTGGTATTTGGCCTGTTGGCAGACAGAACATCCATGCGATTGCTGATGGTGATTTCCGGTGGCCTGCTGATCCTGATGGCGGCTGTGATGTTTATAGACAAATCCTTTTATCGGCACGGCAATGAAAGCTGAAATGTGATATCTGCGCAAGCAACAGCCCGCAGGATTTAATATCCTACGGGCTGTTTCCATGTCAGCTATAGCCTTTTTATCATAACAGGAGCAATCGTCAGCTTGTATATGAAATATAAAAGTGAGCTTTGATTTATTCCTACCGCCAAAAAACAAAGCTCATTTTATTTACCCAAGCATAACATCTAACAGCATCATAATGGCAAATCCGAGAACAATCCCCATGGTTGCAAAATAAGGCTGTGCCTCTTGGTTTTTTTGACATTCGGGAATCAACTCGTGTACAGCAACTAAAATCATTGCTCCGGCGGCGAAAGCAAGTGCATACGGCAGAATCGCTTCCACGTAAACAACTAACAATGCGCCAACCACACCTGCAATTGGTTCTACCATACCCGAAGCCTGACCATATAAAAAGCTCTTTTTCCTGGAGAACCCTTCTCTCCTCAGCGGAATAGAAACCGCGGCACCTTCGGGAAAATTCTGCAAACCGATCCCAATTGCAATGGTAATGGCGCCCATAAGCCCTTCCGTACTATAACCGCCGTTTTTCAGTGCGCCAAACGCAACACCGACCGCCAAGCCTTCTGGTATGTTATGAAGCGTGATAGATAAGATCAACATCATAATTCTGCCAAAGCGTGTGTTTGGGCTTTCTTGTGTATTGGTTACCTTCCGCTGTGCGTTCGTTATGATTTTATCGCTTCCCCACATAAACAATGCACCGAATAGAAAACCCACTGTTGCCACAAAGTAGGCAGGCGGATTTGACGTAGCTTCTGCGCGCTCTATGGCTGGTTGCAGCAACGACCAAAAGCTCGCCGCAATCATGACACCAGAGGCGAATCCAAGCATAAGGTTCAATGCCTTTGGATTGGGGGACTTAAAAAAGACGACCGTTGCTGCACCTAATGCGGTTACAAGCCACGTGCCAAGTGTTGCGATCAGCGCCATTAATACAATAGCATCCATGTTGCACCTCCTATATTCATTATATTTTTGTCGATATAAGTTGTGTATGCCGAGCCAAGAGGAATTCTATATCTATAGTCATTCTTCGGTCGTAAGATAAACGTAAAACGACGCTGAGGGATCAACAGATTCCTCAGCGGCACTTTTATTTCAAATTGAAATTTGTCTGTTTGTTATTCTAATTCAATTTTTATTCCAAGCAACCGTCTTTTTGTTCGTACACTGTACTTCAAAGTATATGTGGCAATCCCATTAACGATTGCATCGTGGATTTCCATGATTTCTTTCGCAATATCCTTTTCGTTCGCATACCAACCTAAAAAAGTGGTTGGTTCTTCACCGAAAAATCCGTTTCCTTCACTTTTACCAAAAAGCGCATACTGCGGCGATGATTTCCCACCAGACATTTTTTGAGAAGACACAACCTTATGACAAGTAGCAATTACACGTTCAATTGGCGATGTTATTGTGATTGTTCCTATTACGTTCTGCTTTTGGATATTGGACTCTTGCGTAACCTCCGTTGCCATCAGGCTGTCTAGGGAAATATTTAATTTGCTTGAAAGCAACAGCAGCTTTTCTACTTCTGGGTATCCAATTCCTTGTTCCCATTTTGAGACTGCCTGGCGACTTACATCAAGAATCTCCGCTAACTCCTCCTGCGATAATTGTTTCTCTTTTCTTAGTTGTTTCAGATTTTCTGCAAAGCTCATACAGTTTACCTCCTTTACACAACTAATTATAGACACAGGCAAAGCGAAATCTACCAACTGCTATTTGCATTTGAGCAACTTAAAGTTGCAAACTAATACAATTACGGAAGTTGCCTCATAAATTCAAACTTGTCAAACAACTCCCATATCTTTGAGAGTATTGATAAAACGTTTTCTGCTGAAAAATACCGCAAATTTGTATTCGTTTCCATTTCGCATTCTTACCGTAACTGTTGGTAAAATAAATAGCCACCCTCTTGTCACTTCAGAAATATTTTCGTATTTCATTACCAAATGGCGGTATTCCTGAGGGATAGTTAACTTGCCTGTATGGTAAGTGATTGCTTCTGAATCGGCAACAATACCACCGCCGAGGATTCCGTTTTTGACCAAACTAACAATAAAGTATTTTTTCATAGGTATCGCCTCCGTAAAATCTTGCTATCAAACTGTTACCCAAATTCCAATTTATCTAACAGATCAACAAATTGGAATTGGATATAATCGGTTACTGCAATTTATGTAGATGGATTTTTGAAATATAATGCTTGTACTTTGCAAGGTCGCATTTGGGGAACGGGTTACCATGTGCAGGATAAATGGTATCAGCACCTTCTGCAAGCAACACATCCCATGATTTCTCAAAATCTGCTTTGTCCTCAATCCAGATAATCAACCTCTTGATGCTTGGAAAACCATTCATAGCGGCATCACCGCAGAAATTGCATTACCCACTTTAAGGGAAATGGAATCCGCAGTATGGCCAGGGGTAAGCAAAATCTTGCCTTGCAGAATTTCCTCTAACGCTTTCTTGTTGGTTTCTGTAATTTCTACAAATCTGCCGTTGTATTTATCATCAATCGCAGGAAAGCGATGCTCTGCTTTGCCAACCGGCCACATCAGTTTGCAAAAAATCCATGCAAGCACTGTGCTACAACCGCCCTCGAAAGAGTTCTGTCCTCTTTTTAGAATCGGCATAGATTTATCACTCATAATGACCTTCAAATCTGTATTCTTGCCGAGCAATTCGTTTAAGAAACCTGCATGGTCATCGTGTGCATGGGTCAAAAATACATATTTGATGTCAGATAGTTTTATGCCTTTTTTATTGAGTTTGGTTTCAACATCCTTAAGATTATGTTCATACCCTGTATCTATCATAATATATCCATTGGGGCACGGATACACATAGGTGTTCATTATGATATTGCCAACATTGATAATATTCATATTACACCTCCAAATTCAAGTTTTTTGAACTTTGCTGACTATTCAACACCATGCATTGCCATCATATCTCGCAGGTCTCCAAGGCTTTTATCATACTGTGTCTGGGAGATCGCGTTTTTCTCGAGGAATGTATCGAGGGTTTTCTTTTGATTTCTAAACAGCTGGGTCTTTTGCCAACGTTCCTTTGTCATCAAGTTACAGTGACCTGTGCGAATCTCGTTCATCAGAGTTACTTCCAGATCTTCCGTCTTGTGCTGATACACGAAACCAAGTTTGGCTTGAACCTTTCGAGACTTTTCGTTGCCGTCATAATAACCGCACCAAACCGCACGCATACCCAGCTCCTCAAAAGCATGGTGAAGCAATTCGCGGGATGCTTCCGGGATCAAGCCTTGTCCCCAAAAAGGTTTGCCGATCCAATATCCCAGTTCACATTCATCATCCCGATCCGTCATATCGGTACTGCCATTCAGGTGAAGTCCTACACTGCCAATTGGCTTACCATCCTTCGTGCAGACAGCATAGGTTTCCGGTTTGGATAACACATTGAGAATGATCTCACGGCTGTTCTCTACACTGGTATGGGGTGGCCAGCCTGCCGGTGGACCTACCTCCGGTTCGCTGGCATAGGTATATAAAGCTTCCGCATCATCCTCACGCCATGGGCGAAGAATCAATCTATCTGTTTCAAACATGGGTTTCTCTCCATTCTTTCAGCATTTGAACATACCGCTCCGGATAATGGATGCTCAAATCTCCATGGCGCAGACCGGACAGAATCTCCATGTGACTGCCGGAAATGGCGCTGTGAAGTAATTTTGCAGAATCCCGGATGTTTTTCTGCTCTTTGGCGCCTGCCACGATTTTGACTTTCGCCTCGGTTTCGGAGAGGCTCGGTTTGATAGCATACATACTATTCGCCTTCAAAAAGGAGATCATATCCGCTTTGCTAATCTTGCAGGTATCCCGGAAATAATCATCGAACAGTGCCTTGGGGATGCCCAGATAATCCGCCTGCAATTTGGCAAACCACTTTTGCTTGATCAGACCATAACTCATGCCAAAGGTGGGTCCGATCAGCGCATGGGTCAGCTTCATAGGTTTCACCAAGGCACTTTCAATCAGCGCATACCGGCAAATATCCGGTCGTTGGCTCAGCATCTCCAAAGCAATCTGACCACCCAGGGAAAGACCACCAATTATCATTACCTGCCCTCCCAAATGGGTGTCTATGTAGGAAATCAATTTGGTAGCATTGTCCTCAATGGTGGCAAAGGGCGCTTCACTATCTGCATGGCCATCCAGCACCGGAAGGATCACATGGTAGTCCTCCTCCAGAAGCATGGCTACCTCGCGATAATTCCACCAGGATAGGCCACCGCCATGGAGCAGGATGATAGTTTCAGTATTCTGTTTGCCATACTCAATTACTGTCATAGGATCACCCCTGATAAACACCGCTATTCACAGTTAAACGATTTTGAGTGTTCTCTTTATTGCTATTATAACATGCAATGCAAGTGGTGAGAGAAAAGTCGATGTGTTTTTATTACAAAACAGAAACAAAGAGGATCGCAACAAGCTGACAAATGACACTATATAGCTAAAGCAAGAGGTTTCGCACCAAAATGTATGCGAAACCTCTTTTTTTGTTTTATGGGAGATTATTCACCTTTGCGGCGGCATTT
>JAZURG010000048.1:0-6976 GCA_045606145.1 Faecousia sp. | reverse complement strand
TTTTTGTGATATGCTGGATAGACCCATGATCACCACAGAAGTGTTCTCACGATGATACTGAAGGGGGCGTAACACAGAAAAAGGCAGAGGATCAAGTCTTGAGAACTTGATCCTCTGCCTTTTCTTTGATTATGGAGTAGCACGCCGTTATCAGTTTTTTATATTGCCTTCGTTACTTGCTCCATGCAGGATCCACTCTTCGTCATACCCAAACTCCAGCGCAATCAGTCTTGCGAGGGAGTGCGCCATGGTTTCGGGACGATTCTTGGATTTGCCGGTCAACAGATATATATAGTTTTCGGTAATACCCAGCTTCGCGGCAAATTCTTTTTTCGTCAGCTTTTGTTCCTTAATTATCTGATTCAAGCGGGCGGCCAAGTTCATTTCTTTCCGTCCTCCTTTTCCTGGCGCATCAGTGCCGCATACCGCAGCAGTTCCTTGCGTGACGATACACTGAGCTTATCGTAGATGTTTCTGTTATGGTACTTCAGAGTGGTTTCCTTGATATCCAGAATCGCCATGATCTCTTTCGCGCTCTTTCCGCCCAGATAATGTTCAAACACGAGCTGCTCGGTGGGGGTCAGTGTTTTGAGATTATTTAGGAACACCCGATAGTTATTGGGATCGATCTCGGTCTTTCTGGAATAGGCCAGTCGGCTGATCTCCGTCTGTGCCTTCTGATGTTCATCCTGCAGCGCATCCATTTGCTGCTGTTGCTGCTTCAGCGCAAGGTCGTGTTCCCGATCCTTCTGTGCCAGGAAATCGAACAAGTCGCCGATCTCGACGTAGACGTCACTTCCGCTAATGTCACTGTAGGTATTCTTTTTGATCTGGTCAAAAGCCTCGTTGACCGGACGCAGATATTGACGACTGATGATCACGGAAGCAATTACGCTGATCGCGAGCAGCGCAATAATGATATAGGTGAAGTAGGAGGCGCTGCCCTTTACCGCTGTGTGCAGGATCTCCTTCGGCATCAGGATCGATGCTGACCACTGCTGATC
The DNA here is from genome assembly GCA_045606145.1 of Faecousia sp. GTDB lineage: Bacteria > Bacillota > Clostridia > Oscillospirales > Oscillospiraceae > Faecousia. Next base: position 5,972 of record JAZURG010000048.1, on the reverse strand, counting down.
GGCATAGGGCGAGCCGTTGGGATACAGGTGCAGGCCGGCAGTCTTGCCGCCGTACAGCTCGTTCCCGCCGGAATAGTGGTGGAAATCATCATGGGTTCCTTCTTCCGCCAGGTCAAATTCCCAGCGCGTTCCGGTGAGGTAAGTATTGCCTGCGACCAGACCTTTGGATGTACACAGTCCGTCCTCGCAGACCGGAGCCATGACGGTGAAAATGCTTTCAAAGCTGCCGCCTTCCGGTTTGTACAAAGACTTGAACATACGGTCGCTAACTTCCAGACCGCAGAGGCCGAACACTTCGCCCTCTGACGTGCGCAGAGGAATGCAGAGCAGGAAGCCCGCTTCGCTGTTTCCTTTCAGTACAACGCGGCCCGACCAGTAGTACAGGCGGGAGAGGTCAAGCTCCGGGTTGTTTCTCGCTGTGTCCATGACTTTTGTAAAAAAGTCCTGCCCCGCAATATCAAACTCCATCTTCCACTGCCCCAGCAGCATGATTTCGTTATCACGGGCTATCTGTGCGGGACCGCGCAGATAGTGGAGCTGTACGCCCACGGCATTCGTTGCTGTGGGCTGTGTTTTTTTGATAAACACACCTGCCTTTGCCGTTTCGTGGTTATCTGTGATGCTTGCATCAAGCATCACGAAAGCACCGCCGCAGTAACGGTTGTTTACAGTTGAAACAAGCGTATTCATATACTCCGCAAGGAGCGGTTCGATGAGTTCCGGATTGTTCTGAAGGTCAGCAGCGGTGATCTCATGTTCATCGAAGAAATCTTCGCTGCGTTCTGTCAGGTCTTCCGCAATGGAAATACCGCCCAGAGATAACCGGCCGAACTCATCGTTGATCTTATCTGTGATAATGGTCAGTTCGGTGTCGATGTGGCTTTTTACCGCCTTTGCCTCCCTGCCTGTAATTCCGAACAGGCTAAGCAGCAGCGAGAATACAAGGACAAGAGAAACGGAAACGAGCATGAAAAAGAGCAACAGCCTGCGGTGCAGGGTTGTCCCTTTTCTGCCACGTTCTTTTTTCCATAAAGCAATCGCCTGCTTGAACATAAGGCACGACACCTCCTCTCGTTAAAGCATCCTTTGTGATTACTGTATCAGTTCTTTCAGCGCCTCAGAGGCAGGGAATATCTTATCGATTCCTTCCAGATATCTGTCACGGTGCCCCACCAGAAGATCTTTGAAGCTTTCCTCAAAGGCATCGCTGTCGCTGTCAAAATTGGCGTAGGTCGGCGCGGTGAAAAAGCTATAATCCTCATACATAGCCAGGACGCTGGTCAGCATTTTGCGGATGCGGGGATCTTCCACCGTATCCATATGTGTGCTGAGTTCGTTTTCAAATGCTTGCCTGGTAACGGGCAGATAACCGGTGTTGGCAACAAAGCTCATGTTCTGTTCGGGAGCTGTAAGCCACTTGATGAACACACCGGCGGCATATTCTTTCTTTTCCTCTGACTTGGCTACCATCAGACCGCCGCCGCGTTGGAGGGCGGTCTTTGTGCCGTTTTCAAAAACGGGATACGGGAGAATGCTGTACTCCACATTTTCAACCGTTCCGTCTGCATAAGTAATGGTATCGCCGTAGAACAGGATACCTGCGGAAGATCCGGTGGAGCATACAAGGTCACCGGTTTTGGAGAGGTCGGAGGAATATCCGTCATAGATGGCAATGCCACCCTCGACCGCAGGGGCGTAGACCGTTTCAAAGATATGGGCGAAACCGTCGCCATCCAGAGAAAGCGCTTCTCCTTCAAAGATGCTGCCGCCCATCTGTGCCATGCCGACCTCGACAAAGTTGAACCAGGAGTCTGCCGCATAAAACTGCTTTCCACCGCTCCATTCATAGTACATTTGAGAAAGCTCCGCGATCCCCTCAAAGGTGGAGAGCATATCCGCGGACGCGCCGGTGGCATCGGCAAAGCGATCGAACAAGGTTTGGTTGACATAGAGAACCTCGGTGGACTTCGCAATGGGGAACACATACAAGCCGCCGTCCGACAGACGGCCTTCCTCCACGAAGGCCTCAACATAAGCGGAGAGCTCGTCTTCGGTGAAGTAGTTGTCCAAATCGGTAAGCAGCCCCTTTTCCCAAAACTGGATGGCAAGCTTGGGATAGCCGGTAAAGATGTCCGGCATATCAGGCGCGCCTGGATCACCGTTGACGATCATGGTCAGGCTCTTGTTCAGTTCGGAGCTGGAGGAAATGGCGGTAACATCGATGACGATACCCTGCTCTTTGCCCACCGTGGAATTGAACTGGTCGATCAGATAGTCCATGGCCTGCTGCATATCCCCGCCGTAATTGTGCCACATGGTCAGGGTCACAGGCTCTTTAGGATTCAGCGGAGAAGTGGTTCCGCACCCGGACAGGCACCCCAACAGGAACACCAGCGTCAGGAGCAGCGCGATTGCCTTTTTCATAGCGTATTCCACCGTTCTGCCGCGTCTCCCATCCCAAATCCCATCCTTTTTTGAAAAAAGAGCAGAAAAATTTCTCCTTTTCCCATCCTTTTGGGGGTTTGGTATGGGGACAGTTTTTATAAAAACTCGTATCATTGAGCCATAAGTTACAGAAACGAAAGGTCACGGCCGGATGGTACGAGTTTTTCTATATTTCTATTAGAACACAAAAACTTGAAAAATTCAAGGTTTCGTTTGGCAAAATGTGAGAAGCTTTCTGCGGAGGAAGGAGGTATTCGCAAATGGCAATGAAGGACCATGCAACCGCTAAGTACAGAGTCATTGCCGATTCAGGAGGAAGCCGTTATCGCTTTTTCTGCGATGTGTCCGGCATGGCACTATGTACTACAAAGCCGATTCGAGGAAACACCCAGGAAGAAGAATTGAAAACCGCATGGGAAACCGAGGGCAGACAGCATTTCAACCGCTGCGGCAAATGCGGAAAATGGGTCAGCGATCCCATGTATAACGCAGATATGCTCCGGTGTGTGGATTGCGCACCCTGGCAGGAAAAGCCCAACTACTGCAGTCACTGCGGTATAGCGATCTCTCCTTCCGACCGATACTGCAATGCCTGCGGAACACGTCTCCGTTACGGGGAGGTGGTATGATGACTGTCGAGAAGCTGGAACGCAGTCGCCAGGAGAATATGGCGTACTACGGATTTGGCCCGTCAGCTATGAAAAAACTTCGGGTATGTACTGTATGCGGCACTCCGGCGCCGTTCGAAAAAAACTTTTGCGTCGAGTGCGGACATCGTCTGCCGGACAAAACCTTGTATGACCTATATCTGGAGAGACACGAGCAGTGTTCTGCTTGCGGAAACGTACTTACCGAAGCAATGGAATTCTGTCCCCAGTGCGGGATGAAACTACGAGAATAACAATAGGAAAAAATGTATCAATAGAAAGGAGCTTTCACCATGGCATTTTTTGATAAACTGAGCGACTTCGCTAAGAACATCGGCGATAAAACCACCGATGCTATTGAAACCGGAAAACTGCAGAGCAAGGTCAACTCCGAAAAGAACCTTGCAGGCGAAAAACTGAAAAAGATCGGCGAATTCTACTACAATGCTTGGCTCAACGGTGACGAGATCGCGCCGGAGGTTCTGGAAATCTGCACTGCCGCCAAGGCGCATTACGATGCTGCCGGTGAAGCCCAGGCCGAGATCGACCGCATCCGCGCCGAGAACGAAGCTGCCAGAGCTGCCGCCGCAGCGCCGGTCGTACCTGCCACTTCTGACGCTCCTGCAGGTATTGTATGTACAGCTTGCGGTACCGCAAACAATCCCGGTACCAAGTTCTGCTGTAACTGCGGCAATAAGCTGGAGATTTCTGCACCGCCCGAACCCAGGCTCTGCCCCAACTGCGGCGCGACTATTGCAGACGGCATGAGGTTCTGCGGTGAGTGCGGCACAAAGACGGAGTAAAATAAACCCATCAACACAGAGAAAAGGAGGATTATTCCATGACTGCAAAACAACTTTTTAATCAAACACGCCCCTTCTGCATGGCAAAACTGGCTCTTGGCGGCGCGACGGTGCTGCTGTCGGTGATCCTCTTTGCCATTCTGATGGGCATCGGCTGGCTGTTCGGTGACGGCGGCATGGTGGTTACTTTCATCATCTGGATCGGCGGCACCGGTGTGATTCGACTTGCGCTGATGCATTATGCTGGTTATCTGGTGAAAGCAGGACACATCGCCGTCATTGCCGAAGCTATGAAAACAGGTCAGGTGCCCGCCAATCAGGTGAACTACGGTAAGCAGCTGGTGACGGAGCGTTTTGCTACCTCCAATATCTACTTTGCCGTGGATAAGCTGGTCACCGGTGCTGTGAAGCAGATCCAGAACGGCATCGACAAGCTGGGCAATAAACTGGACTTCATTCCCGGCATGGAAGCCGTTTCCGGTATTGCCAAGTTCTTCGTCAGCATTTCCCTGGGTTACATCGACGAGTGCTGCTTCGGATGGACCTTTTACAATCCCCAGCAGGGCGCTTTCAAGAGCGCCGCCGACGGCGTGGTCATCTATGCGCAGAACTGGAAAACCCTGCTGAAGGACGCCGCCAAGACCATGGCCAAGACCATCGGTCTGATGGTGGTCATGACGCTGGTTATCTTCATTCCTGTGGGCCTGCTGTTCAAGATCTTCAAATGGTCGGGATTTGCAGCCTTCCTGCTGGCGCTGCTGATCGCCTGGGTGGTCAAGTTTGCTTTCCTTGACAGCTACATCATGTGTCAGATGATGGTGAGCTACATGCAGGTGGCTCCCAATACTGTCATCACCTTTGACCTGTATTCCAAGCTGTGCGGCATCTCTTCCAAGTTCAAGGAGCTGTTTCAGAAGGGACAGGCAGAAGATCCTCAGCCTGCCTATGCCGGTGCGGCTGCTGCATCCGTTCCTGTGACGCCCGCCGCCGAGCCTGCCGCAAAGCCGGTGTTCTGCGGACAGTGCGGCACAAAAAACGAGCCGGGCACCCGCTTTTGCGGAAACTGCGGCGCACCGATGTAACAAGAATTATGACCGAACAGGAGGTTTGAACTATGAGTTGGTTGAAAAGAGAAATTGAGCGTGGCATTGGCCGTGGTATCGGCAACGCCATTGGACAGGCAGTGGGGCAGGCTGTCAAGCCTGCAGCTGACCGGGTAGCGGAAAAGACCATCACTCCCAGAGTAAACCAGGCCGCCGACACGATCAATCAGGCGGCAGGACAGCAGCCTATGCAGGGCCAGCAGGCCACAAATAATCTGACCGGCGCCCTTTTTAACTTCAAAAGCGCCATGATGAACGTGGCAAACGAGGCAGCAAAGAACATGAAAGTCTGCCCCTCCTGCGGGGAACCCACTACTGCCGATAAGACCTTCTGTCCCTCCTGCGGAGCGCAGTTACCTGAACAGACCGCCGCCGAGAGTGCCGTTTGCGCAAGCTGTGGTCACCAGAACGACGTGGGCACCAAGTTCTGTGCAGGCTGCGGAGCAAAGCTGCCCGAGCTGGGACCCGCCGAAAAGCCAACTTGTGCAGGCTGCGGCGAGGAATTACCTGAGGGCGTTAAGTTCTGTCCTTCCTGCGGCACAAGAGTTCCCGAAGTGCAGACCGAGCCCCAGCGGAATCTCTGTCCCAACTGCGGCAAGGAAAATGCACCTGGCATGAAGTTCTGCGGTGATTGCGGGACCAAACTGTTTTAATGATGCTGTTTTGAGAATACGGAAAGGAGAAACGACCATGAAAAAACGATTTGCTTTGCTGCTTGCCCTTGTGATGGTGCTTTCTCTTGCCGCCTGCGGTGGAGGTGACGACAAAACTCCGTCGAGTGCCGAAGATAAGACCCCGGTCAGCAGCCAGCAGCAGGAGACTCCGTCTTCCGATGTTTCCCAGCCAGACAATAAGGATAACGAAACCACGGCACCCGACACGCAGCAGAGCGGTGAGGAAGAACAAGCGGATACACCCGTTCCCACTTCGGGCCTGCCTCTGGACTGGCCCGACAACGACTACACCAAGCTGGT
>JAZURG010000047.1:0-2096 GCA_045606145.1 Faecousia sp. | reverse complement strand
TGTTACCTCAAAACATCAAAGTATTTAGCAATGCTAAATATAAGTATAGCAGCTTAGGGGCTATCTGTCAACAGATTTTTTAAAGGGGCTGTAGCAAAAGTCCCTAAGTAAAAAGAAAGACCATGGAACTGGCGAAAGCAGGTTCCATGGTTTTCAGTTGTGTGGTATAATTTAACTGCCATGAAAAAGAATACCCACGAAACAAATTATTACACAAACAGCAGAGATTTGCAACTACTAATTGACGAAAGATTTGCGGAAAAAGCAATAGCTGAAAACGACAGTGTGCGGCTCCTGGATAAAATCGTAGAGGAGATGGATTTGAGCGCATTATATGGGACATATGCGTGCACTGGCCGGCCAACAGCAATAGCTCCGTCAACCACATTAAAGATTATGCTCTATGCAAGCCTGGAGGGCATTCGTGCGCCTCGGCAGATCCAGAAACGCTGCGAGCGCGACATCAATTACATATGGCTGTTGGATGGAGCGTCAGCACCGGAGTTTAATCACTTCGAGCGGTTCCGGCGGGATCACCTAAGTAAGTGCGCAGACAGACTGTTGGCCCAACTGGTAGGTAAGCTGGCTGCGCTGGGAGAGATCCGGTTTGAGCATTTGTTTGTAGATGGAACAAAGATCGAAGCCAATGCCAATAAGTACAGCTTTGTCTGGAAGAAAAGCGTTACCAAGTATGAAACCCGCCTGTTGGGAAAACTGGAGAGAAAGATTCCGGAATTGTGTGAGAAGTATGGAATTATGGCTGCGACCGGAGAAGATTTGCTGCTTCAGATGGAAGGCAAGATGGTAACACCATTGGTTCATGGCAGAGGGAAGCGAAAGAGTCAACTTCAAAGGGATATAGAAGAATTAGAAGGATTATTGCAGAGAAAAGAGAAGTATTCCGGATATCAGAGAACATTTGGAGAACGCAACAGTTTTTCCAAAACCGACCCGGATGCCACCTTTATGCATATGAAAGAGGACCATATGCGCAATTCTCAGCTCAAGCCCGGATACAACATTCAGTTTGGGGTAGAGGGAGAATATATCGTTGGTGTAGACGTATCCAGCGAACGCAATGACCAGAACACCCTCATCCCATTGCTTGAACAGATGGAGGAACAATTGGGCATCAAATACCAGGACGTAACCGCAGATGCAGGTTATGAGAGTGAAGAAAATTACAGTTATCTGGAAGAAAAGCAGATTGGCAGTTATATCAAGCCTACAAATTATGAGCGCTCCAAAACCAAGAAATTCAAGAGCAATATGGCTCTGCGGGAGAATATGATCTATAATGCGGACTCAGATGAATACACCTGCCAAAACGGTATGAAGCTGCAGGCGAAGTACATTAGCAGAAGAGAAAGCAAGACCGGTTTTATCAGTCTGATCACACACTACGAATGCGAAAGCTGTGAAGGGTGTCCATACAAATCCAAATGCACCAAAGCGGAAGGTAACCGGAAAATGACAGTATCCAAAAGGTTCATTGAGCAGCGGGCAGAATCCTTGAAACGTATTACCAGCGAAACAGGTGTCCAGCTGCGGATGAATCGTTCGATCCAGTCTGAAGGGGCGTTTGGTGTAGTGAAGGAAGATTATAACTTCCGCCGCTTTCTGACCCGGGGAAACAAAAATGTGCGGACGGAGATCCTGCTTGCAGCGATGGGCTATAATATCCGGAAGCTGCATGCCAAGATTCAGCAGAACCGAACCAAAACGCAGCTATTCCAAAAAGTTTCCGCTTAATTTCCACAGGCACAATAAAAGCCAATAGCGACAGACTGAAAAACAGTCTGCCGCCAATTTCTATGCTTAAATTCATCCCCATACACTGGAAAGTATCCCTGTTTATATGACTTTCTGGGCAAAATTCAGGGCCGTAGCAATTTTTGTTTTGCTACGGACCCTTTTACCAGTCAGGGTCAAGCGCATCCAACATGGGAATGTTGTGAAAGATTTCTTTGGTAATAGCTTTGTATTCTGCAACATCCGTAGTTTTACGAAGGCGCTTTGCTAATTTTTCACATGGCTGAAATCGGCGCAGTAAATACCGCCAGTTTTCTTTCAGCCGAAACATGGCATTCCGCGCC
>JAZURG010000046.1:0-2646 GCA_045606145.1 Faecousia sp. | reverse complement strand
ATAAAGGTTTACCTGAAGGTTAGTCCATGTGTAAACTCTGCGATTCCTGCTCATGCTGTGCATGTACGCTTTCGCGTCCTCGCGTTTCACGGTTAGGCTTGCAAAACTTCCGGTAAACGCTCAAATCCCTTAGCCCTTGATAGCAGCCTGTCCTGCATTGCAGACAGGTAGGCATTTTTATCCGTAGCAGCGCGGCATAGGGTTGGGTACTCTATAACCGCGCCAAAGGCAAGAGGGGAACAAGTCCCCTCCGTTGCGAAAGAAACAACAGCCTTGTTCTTTCTGCCCTCTACCGTCATACCCACATGGGTAGTCTGGTTGCCGTCCAGATTCAGATGCCACTGGAAGTTGGTCTTGCCCTCCGGCACAATCTGTGCGACGAATTTGCGGATCAAATCCGGGCTGGGGATGGGCTGGCTCAAATCCAGTATTTCCTCCAATGCCGTTTGAATTTTGCCCCATTCCGGCTGATCCATCTCGATGACGGGGTTGTGGGCTTTGGAGTCGTATTCCGCTTGCAGCTCCTGCAATTCCTTGTCCAGTTTCTTCCGCTGATCCAGGAACTCTTGCTTGGTGATTTCACCGTCCGTCCGCATTTCAAGAAGCATTTCCTTTTTGAACTTAATGCGTTCCATCTTGCCTACTATATTGGACAGGGTGACTCCCTGGGGTCTTGCTGTCTGCAGGCATTTCCGAATCATATCGCAGGTGTGGTCAATTAGATCCCGCTTATCCTGGAATACCAGCTCAAGGATCTTCTTGCCCATCAGCTCCAGTTTCCAGTCTGCAATCATGGGCTGATCGCAGTAGCCGGTATCGTCAGCACCGGCTTTTCTGCGCTGATTGGCGGAACCGTTGTTTAGAATGTTGTAGCACTGATAGCCGTAGGTGTTGGGTTTGTCATCGTACTTGTGCCAGACGTTCTTCCGGAAACCGCATCCGCAGGTACAGCGCAGACGGCTTCCCCAGAGATCCCGGTTTTCCTGCACACAGTGGGTGGTTTTCTTCCCCTTCTTTGCAGAGAAGCTTTCCTTCACCCGCCCAGCCTTGATCTCCTGGGCACGGTACCATTCTTCCGGGGTCACGATGGGAGGGAAATCACCTTCGACACAAATGTAGCTGGATTTATCGTGATTGTTGATCCGCTTCTGATCCAGGTAATTGTTGTTGTAGGATTTTCCGTAGGCCATCACACCCATATAGGTCTGGTTGTTCAGAACCCGGGACACCACTCCATGGCTCCATTTGTTGAGTCCGGATGCATTCAGCCGTCCCATTTCTGTAAGACGATTGGCAATCTTGCCGGTACCAATACCTTCGTTCAGATACATCTCAAAAATCATGCGAACCGTTTCCGCCTGGTCGGGGTTGATGACATAGGTGCTGCCTACCCGCTCATATCCCAGAATGTTGCCGGAACCGTACAGAGTACCTTTTTCCCGGCTGACTTTCTGACCGGCGCGAACACGCTCGGAAACCTTACGGCTTTCCTCCTGTGCCAGGGTCGCCATGAGGGAAAGCCGCAACTCGCCGTCACCATCCATAGTCCAGATGTTATCCTCTACGAAGTATACTTCCACACCGATATTCTTCAGTTCTCTGGTATGCACCAGTGTATCCACTGTATTGCGGGCAAAACGACAGACCTCACGCGTCACGATCAGGTCGAACTTACCGGCACGGGCATCCTCCAACATCCGAAGGAATGCAGGGCGCTTCTTCGCCTGGGTTCCGGTGATACCTTCATCGATGTACTTGCCCACCACGATCCAGTTGGGATGGTAGCGAAGCTGATCGTCGTACCATTGCATCTGATTCTCCAGAGCAGAAAGCTGAGCTTCATGCTCCGTGGATACGCGGCCATAGAATACGATATTGCGGGGCCGGTTTCGGTCCAAATAGCCCCAGGGATTTCCGGATCTGCTTGTGTTAATCATAGTCATTACCTCCTTTATAGTTCCATTTTAATAAAAATCAGGCCGCCTGTGAAATGTGCGGCGCATCCTTGACCATTTCCTTGGCAGCCTGTAAAGTTTGATAATTGATGAGTCCTCTTTCAAAAAGAATCTCCATCAGCTTCAAAGCGGCGTAATCAATATCCAGTTCCATGATTACCGCTCCTCTCTGCTGCGCTGCCGCTTTTTCTGATAGTCGGACAGCAGTTTCAGAATGGTTTCCTGAATCCGGGCAGCGGTGTAGCTTTTGGGGAAGAATTTCCGTAGATCGTCCACCCGGAAGCTGATTTTATCCTGTTGGTTGTCTTTGGGTTCCCGCAAAATATCGAAGATCTTATCCATGTTCAGTTCACCGGCTTGGCTCAGCTTCTTCAGTTGGATAGCCTGAGAGAGCGAGGGGGTGCAGTCCTGGCTCTCCATGGTCTCCAGGAGATCCTGCTGTTCCTGCTTGGTTAGGTAGGACAGCTCTACGGCGGGAGTCAGAGCAATCTTGCCGTCATCCACCATCTGGAGGATTTCCGGGATCAGTTCTGTCAAGCGGATGTATCGGCGTACCTGAGTTTGACTATCTCCGCTCTGTTCACCAATCATTGCAGCAGACTCCAACTTCCGACCAACTTGGTTGGAAGTTAAGTCGGTACGCTGCCCCTGACGGCTTATAGCTTCCATCTTCAGCTTGTAAGCATAGGCC
>JAZURG010000045.1:0-3593 GCA_045606145.1 Faecousia sp. | reverse complement strand
CTTTCGTCCTGATGCTCCGCTTCCCAGGAAATGTCAAAGCCACGGCTTCCCGCACCCGGTTGTACCCAGAGCGTACCAAACTGGCGTTCCCGCAAAAATGCGGCTTTCTCCTCTTTTGTTCTAAGGATAGAAGCATCGACTTCGGTTTTCCGGTTGATATCATACTGGTAAGGCAGAATTGTCTGTCCGATTTTCTCACGCAGGGTCATCTCAGAAAGTAATGGTTTTTTCATTTCGTTGGCTCCTTTATTTCTCCAAAACATAGCCGTCTTCATATTCACTAAAGAAGATAGGACCCTTCTTTACAGTGCTGACATTCCGAATCACAACGTTCTCCAGATATTCCGGCACTTCTACCAATGATTTGGTAATTTCGCTTTCCCAAACCTCATGGTTCTCACCCTTCAGCAGTTCAATCAGAGGCACCTGACTGGTATTTTCCGCAGCGCAATAAACACCGTCAATGGTCACATTGCGCATAATGGCACCGGGTTTAAACCATCCAGACCGCGGAGAGGTGGAAATCGCGCACTCTGCCTCCGGGCCACAGAAAATATCCGAGATCACAGTGTCTGCCAAGGTTTGGTTCAGCATCACTGCCATACCGTGATTGACATGGATATTTTTAATTAAGATGCGGCTGGTTTCGCCGATTTCGGAGATCCGCACTCTTGCCCATGCTTTCTGTCCGACACGCACCATAGTGTTGGGTTTGCAGGTAACACCGTCAGAAATATCCGTAACGCCGTCAATGGTCACATCGTACAGCTTAATGCCGTCCATATTTCGAAGAGCCACCGTTGCGTATTCCGTAGAACAAGCCATCACATTGTTGATATACACATGATGGATATCATGGCTCTTGCCCTCTACAGAATACTTTCTAAGCAGGAAGAATCCCATAAAGCCGGTCAACGCTACCACATCGTCACCGCAGACACCATAAATATCCCGGATGGTAAGATGATGGCAGCCAGCACGCACATCGATGCCGTCCTGATTGGGGTAATCGCCCTTTGCGTCAAAGGTGATGTTTTCCAGCAAGCCATGGCTGCAGAAAATCAGATGGATCGCCCACCAGCGCTGATTTTTCATGGTGATGCCGGTAATAGAGAACTGATCTACATTGTGCATCAAGATCAAGTTATTCACCATGATATGAGGCTTACCGTCTTTCCCGGAGGTAGACTCCGTATGGCCGTTATGGATCCAGCCATCCATCACCGCATTACCCACACCGGTAATATGGATGTTACGCTGCTCTCCCTCCGGCTTGCAGCGAATATCCTCATTGTAGAAGTTCTCGTTTCTGAACATGTTGTCAAAGCAGCCTTCTGCCTGCTTCATATAACAATTATCCAGCACGATCTGAATGTCACTGGGCAAAATGATGGCTTTGTCAATGATCCACTCTGCCGCGCCGGTCCGCTCATTGATTCTAGGAATCACGACCTTGTTACTGCCGGTCTGCACAGCCAGCTTAACGGCATTGTTGATGGATTCGCTATCGGTCTGTCCCATACACTCAGGGCAATTAGGTGTATAATATTGTTTCATCATTGCTTTTCAACCTTTCTGTGTTAAGAAAAATGGAAGTGTCAGAATGCTGACACTTCCATTATATCGGACGGGATTTCTCTGTCAACAAAACAGCCTCCGAAAGTTTTTCGGTTTTAAAACCTCTGATTGCATTTGGAGCCAGCATGGGATATAATCACTTTGATCACATAGTGAAAGGCAGAAATACCTATGATTACTATGTCAAAAATTGCCAAATTGGCCCATGTTTCCGTTTCCACTGTATCGAAGGCTTTTTCCATGAGTGAGGATGTGCATCCGGAGACCCGGGAAGCGATCTTCGATATTGCGCGGCAGTACGGCTGCTTTAAAAAGTATTACCGGGCAAAATACCCCAAGCAGGTGGTCGCGGTGATCTGCCCGGAGCTAAAAAGCCGCTACTATAATTTTGCGCTTTCCATGCTGCAGGCACGTTTGGCAGAATACAACTGCGAGATTTGTGTTGCTTCCACCGATTTTTCCAAAAAAGCTACACAAGACCTGCTCCACTACTACAACCATTACACCTCTGTGGACGGTGTGATCCTCATAAACACCAGTGTGGAGATCGATCCATATATGGAGATCCCTGTTGTGGCGATCAGTTCGTCTGCCCAATGCAATCCTACCGTGCGCGTCACTGTAGGCTATAAGGACGGGCTGGCCGAGGCTGTGGATTATTTTCTGAGCAAAGGCGTCACACAGATCGGTTTTGTTGGTGAGACGATCACCCAATCCAAGCTGAGGCTGTTTCGGAGTCTGCTGGAAGCGCGTGGCGTATGTCCGGACGAGCAATTATTCAGCATCGTGAATGAGCGCTTTGAAAAGGGCGGCTACCTTGCCATGGAGCAGCTTTTTGCCGCAGGGCATCTCCCCAGAGCCCTGGTATGCGCTTACGATCATATGGCTATCGGCGCGATTCGTTGCATCTATGATCACGGACTGACAGTTCCAGACGATATTGCAGTTTTGGGAATGGACAACATCCCCGAGTGCAGCTATTTGAATCCCCCACTGTCTTCCATCGATTCCAATCTCGGCACCGCATGCAGAAGCGCAGCAAAAGCCATGATGGATTGCCTTTTGGGTAATCCGGTAGAAAATACCATCTGCGTGCGGCCAAGGCTGCATTTGAGAAAGTCCACAGAAATATGAACCCGTAACCGGAATTCCTGAGCAGGGTTTTACATAGGATGTTCCATACATCTGTAAGTTGAGGTGCTACTATGGAACATACCGCAAACCGTATTACGCTCAGAGGAACTTTGGTGGAGCTGCCGAAATACTCCCACGAAAATCATGGCCGCCACTTTTTCCGGTTTTATTTGGAGGTGCCACGGCTTTCCGGCGCAACGGATATTCTTCCCGTTATCGCAGAGGAAAGCTTATTGGGAAATATTGACCCCTGCGGCGGTGAAATGATCACCGTTACCGGCCAGATACGATCTCACAACTGCCGCACAGAAACCGCCCGTAGATTGATGGTTTTTGTCTTCGCCTCCTCGCTGTGCGCGGAAGACGGAGAACCCATCAATGAATGTGTTCTGGAAGGTCCCATCTGCAAAATGCCCACCTATCGCCGTACACCTCTGGGACGGGAGATCTGCGATGTAATGCTGGCAGTGCCCCGGGCCTTCCGGCGGGCAGATTACCTGCCCTGTATTCTCTGGGGGCGCACCGCACAGGAGATCTCCGCCTGTCAGGTCCGTGATAGAATCCGCATCTGCGGCCGGCTTCAAAGCCGTATCTACACAAAGCTGACAGATGACGGACCTATAGAGCGTACTGCCTACGAGATCTCCGCTCTGACAGCGGAGCTAACCCAGGATGATATGGACAATTACGCATAACAGCATCCCCACAGCGGTCGGCAGGAAAAATGCCGCCGCTGTTTTCCTTTTGCTCTGAGTTTCCTTGTAGATCGTTAGAAGTGTGGTGGAGCAGGGCCAATGAAATAAAGTAAAAACCATGGTGCAAAGCGCCGTTTGCCAGGTCCAGCCCGCCTTCATAAGAGCATCTGCCCCGATTACAGCGGT
>JAZURG010000044.1:0-5996 GCA_045606145.1 Faecousia sp. | reverse complement strand
GAGCAAATGCATCCCCCTTAAGAATCCCCCCGCCGCCAGCAAGATGGTGCGTTGGGAAATTCGCACACCAAAACCGGAAGTCTTGTTCCGCACCCCGAATTTTCGGCGTATAACGCACTGCACTTCTGTTTCCATGTTCTTGAGATTATGATTCTATCCTACTGCCACAAATCCCAATTACAACAGAAAACCGATGCTGCACTATCGTAAGTGCGGGCGGGGTACGGGGGCGGCTTTGATTGCGGGAGCAATCAACTCAGCCCCCGGAAAACCGACTTCTTTGGTTACTTTCTTGTTCGGAAACAAGAAAGTAACACGCCCTCTTACAGCACTGTGATTTTGAAAAACCTATTTAGAAAATAATTTGAAAGTATAGGAGGCTATATTATGGCATCCAATCGAATCGGAAGAATCAACGAAGAGATCCAGAAGGAGCTGGCTTCTCTTCTGCGGAATTTGAAGGACCCCAGAGTCCAATCCACCATGATCTCCATTACCCATGTGGAGACCACCCCGGATCTGCGCTATGCCAAGGTCTATGCCAGCTTTCTGGACGAAACCAAGGCACAGGAAGCGCTGAAGGGTCTGAAGTCCGCTGGCGGCTACCTGCGCCGGGAGCTGGGCAGCGCGCTGAACCTGCGTTACACCCCCGAACTGGTGTGGGCGCTGGACGACTCCATCACCTACGGCGCGAAAATGCTCAAGCTGATCAACTCTCTGGAGGTCAAAAGCGATGAGCAATCTGACGAGGCGTGAAACTGCCCGGTGGCTCCGGGAGCATGACAATTTTCTGATCCTGACCCACAAGCGCCCCGATGGGGATACCATCGGTTCCGCCGCGGTGCTGTGTCTGGGTCTGCGGCAGTTAGGCAAGACCGCCCATGTACTGCGGAATATGGAGATCACGGACAAGTACCTGCATCTGCATGAGGGGCTTAACCGGGATTGTCCCGAATCCGGGGACACCTTGATCTCCGTGGACACCGCCGCGCCCCAATTACTGCCGGATGCTTACAGCCATCTGGCCAGATTTGTACGGCTGCGGATCGATCACCACGGCAGCGACACCCCCTTTGCGCCGCTGCAGCTGGTGGATTCCACTGCCGGTGCCTGCGGCGAGATCATTTATGACGTGCTGACGGAAATGGGTGTTACCCTGGATAAGCGGATGGCAGAAGCACTGTATACGGCCGTTTCCACCGATACCGGCTGCTTCCGCTATGCCAATACCACCGCCCACACCTTCCGGGTCGCCGCTGCCTGCTGTGAAGCCGGCGGCGACCTGCAGACCATCAACCAGCAGCTTTTTGACACCAACAGCTTCGGAAAGCTCCGGCTGCATAGCTGGATCACGGAAAATATCCGTTTCCGCTGTGACGGACAGGTTGCTGTCTGCGCCCTGCCTGCGCAAGTGGAACGGGATCTGGGTCTGACAGAGGATGATCTGGAAAATGTGTCCGGCTTCCCCAGAAGCATTGAAGGTGTAAAAATTGCCGCCACACTGCGGCAGACCGGCGACGGTTTCGTGAAGATCTCTGTCCGGGCGCTGCCCGGGTATGATGCCGCCAAGGTCTGCGCCAAGTTCGGCGGCGGCGGACATAAGGGCGCAGCCGGTGCTACATTAAAAGCAGAACTGGAAGAGGCTGCCGCAATGGTTTCCATGGAGATGGAAAGTCTGGTAAAATGCATTAGAAATTAGGAGTTAATAATTAGGAATTATTTCTGTCTTGGGGTCATTCCTAAATCCTAATTCCTCATGAACGAAGGTAATCGCTTATGAACGGAATTGTGATCATTGATAAGCCGGAAGGCTGGACAAGCAACGATGTGGTCAGTAAGCTCAAGGGTGTGCTGCATACCCGGCGGGTAGGCCACGGCGGTACACTGGATCCCATGGCCACGGGTGTTCTGCCCGTTTTTGTAGGCCGGGCCACCCGTGGTGTGGAGTTTTTCGAGCATGCGGAAAAGACCTACGAAACGGTGCTGCGGCTGGGAATTACCACCGATACCGAGGACATCACCGGCACAGTTCTCACCGAGCAGGATGCTTTTGTCACCGGAGAAATGGTGGAAGCGGTTCTTGCTCAGTTCCGGGGAGATATTTTGCAGATTCCCCCTATGTACTCTGCCTTAAAGGTAAACGGACAGAAGCTCTATGATCTGGCACGAAAGGGCAAGGAAGTGGAGCGTCAGCCACGGCCGGTTACTATCCACGAGCTGACGCTGCTGGGCATGGAAGCCGACGGCATTCATCTGCGGGTCCGCTGCTCCAAGGGTACTTATATCCGCACACTGTGCAAGGATATCGGGCAGGCCCTGGGCTGCGGTGGCTGCATGGCTCAGCTTCGGCGGGTACAGGCAGGTGAATATACCGCGCAGGAGGCTGTCCCTCTGGCAGCGCTGATCGAAGCGGAAAATCCGGAGATCTATCTGCGGCCGGTGGACACCATGTTCGCGTCCTACCCGGCGGTGACACTGACACCGAATCAGGAAAAGCGCTGCCGCTGCGGTAATTCATTTACGGTTGCGATGAACGACGGTACATACCGGGCCTATGGCCAAAAGGGCGAATTTCTCATGCTGGCAAAGGTAGAATCCGGAATTATGTCAACCATCAAAAGCTTTTTTGAGATTTGATCGAAAGAAAAATGATCGTTTAGCTTACAAGCCACCACCGCACCCAAAAGGCTTCCCCTTGGGGGGAAGCTGTCAAAAATCTTTGATTTTTGACTGATGAGGGGTCAAAAAGCTGCCACACCCCTCATCCGTCTGCCCTCCGGGCAGCCACCTTCCCCCGAGGGGGAAGGCTTTGGATGGTGCGGTAAACGATCAATTATGCACAATCGCAACAGCAATTTGCAAAAGAAAGGGGGATGCTGATTATGAAGAAGATATTCGCTCTGGGTTTTTTCGATGGAGTCCATTTGGGCCATCAGGCCTTGCTGAACACCTGCTGTGAATTGGCACGGCAGATGGATGCGTGGCCCTGCGCCATCACCTTTCAGCAGCATCCCCAATCCCTGTTTTCTGAAAACCCACCCAAACTGATCAACACGAACGAGGACCGGCAGCGGCTGTTGCGGCGCTACGGTATCGACCCAATTTATTCCTACCCGGTGACCCGGGAGATCATGGGCATGCCCTGGGATGATTTCTTAAACGAACTGACGGACTATGATGCGGTGGGTTTTGTCTGCGGCAGTGATTTCCGGTTCGGTAACCGTGGCGAGGGCAACGCACAAAAGCTGGAAGTTTTCTGTAAGGAGCGGAATTTGACCTGCCAAATCGTTGGCGATCAGATGCTGGACGGCCTGCGCGTTTCCTCCACCCATATCCGAACTCTTTTGGAAGCGGGAGAGATGGAGCAGGCGGTGCGGTTTCTGGGCCATCCCCATATCCTCACCGGGAAAGTGGTAAAAGGCCGGAGGATCGGCCGTACCATCGGTGTTCCCACTGCCAATTTGACCATTCCAAAGGATGTGGTGCGGCTGCGCCACGGTGTCTATGCCTGCAAAGCAACGGTGGAAGGGGAGACTTTTCTGGCCGTTACCAATGTGGGCAACCGCCCTACCGTGGGCGGTCATGTGGTGACCGTGGAGCCGTGGCTGCTGGATTTTATGGGTGATCTTTACGGCAAAACGCTGACACTGGAATTTTACAGCTTCCTGCGCCCCGAGAGAAAGTTTGATTCTCTGGAGGAATTAAAGGCCGAAATCCAGAAAAATGCCCTGCAAACCAGGGAATTTTTTCAAAAAAGTTGAAAATTTCTCTTTACTTTTGGGTAAACTCATGTTATCATAGTCGGGCTGGCTATGGCCAGTTAGTATTTCTATGCCCGCAGCTCAGTTTTGGGAAGACACCGACCCTTTACTTGGCGCGAGGTAAATTTATGAAAAGGTGGAAAATACCATGATTCTGAAGGACAAGAAGACCCAGGTTATCCTGGAAAACGCAACTCACGAAGGCGACACCGGTTCTCCCGAGGTCCAGATCGCGATCCTGACTGCCCGCATCAACGAGCTGACCGATCACCTGCGCGTGCACAAGCATGACAACCACTCCCGCCGTGGTCTGCTGATGATGGTTGGTAAGCGCCGCAGCCTGCTGGACTATCTGGCAAAGAAGGACATCAACCGCTATCGTGCTATCATCGCCAAGCTGGGTATCCGTAAGTAAGAACAAAACTTGGGGCGACGGATATCGTCGCCCCAGTTTTTTCAGCGGATCTTTTCCGCCAGCCGTGCGTTTTGAACGCCTCCATATACACAAAGTATAATGGAGCCGTTCAACCTTCGCCTGACGAAAAATCTCTCGCTGACATCCAAACAATCTATCGGGAGATGCTTAGCAGTTGATAGAACTGCCGAACCTCGGCAATTGTATCAAGTGCTAAACCTCCCGAACCACAAAAAATTTTAGGAGGTAACAACATGATTACTCGCAAGCAGTACCCCAACCATCGGGTATACGAAACCGAGATCGGCGGCCGCCCCTTTACCGTAGAGGTAGGCAAGGTCGCTGAGCTGGCCAACGCCGAGTGCATCTGCCGTTACGGCGACACTGTGGTGCTGACCACCTGCACCTGCAACCCCATCCCCAAGGCCGGTATCGACTACTTCCCTCTGACCATCGAGTTTGAAGAGAGAATGTACAGCGTCGGCCGCATCCCCGGCTCCTTCAACCGCCGTGAGGGCAAGCCCTCCGAGCGCGGCATCCTGAACAGCCGTATCATCGACCGTCCCATGCGTCCCCTGTTCGACGAAGAGCTGCGTAACGACACCGTCGTCACCTGCACCGTTCTGGCCAACGATTACGACAATCCTGTTGAGATCGTTGCTTCTCTGGGCGCTTCCATTGCCATCGCTTCTTCCGATGTGCCCTGGAACGGACCCGTTGCTACCACCAACGTGGCGCACATCGGTGACCGCTATATCATCAACCCCTCTTCCGAAGAGCGTGATGCCTGCGACTGCTTTGTCTGCATCAGCTCCACCTTCGAGAAGGTCGTCATGATCGAGACCGAAGCCAACGAGGCTCCCGAAGCCATCGTTTACGAGTCCATCCGCATCGCTCACGAGACCAACATGGAGATCGTGAAGTTCATCAACGGTATCGTTGCTGAGATCGGCAAGCCCAAGTTCACCTTTGAGAAGGCCGCTGTCAACCACGACCTGCTGGACGATCTGATCGCCTACGGCCTGCCCCAGATCGAGCATGCTCTGGACACCGACGACAAGAACATCCGCGAGGAGCGTCTGACCGCTGCCCGTATCGACTTCAAGAACCAGTTCGTGGAAAAGTACGGCGAAGAAGAGTTCGAGATGCACATCGAGGTCTGCCTGTACAAGATGCAGAAGAAGGTCGTTAAGAAGTGGCTGCTGCAGGGCAAGCGCGTTGACGGCCGCGGCATGGACGACATCCGTCCTCTGGACGCTGAAGTCGGCGTTCTGCCCAGAGTCCACGGCTCCGGCCTGTTCTCCCGTGGCCAGACGCAGGTTCTCAGCATCTGCACTCTGAACACCCTGTCCGCTGCCCAGAAGCTGGATACCATCTATGCTGAAGAAGAAAAGCGCTATATCCACCACTACAACTTCCCCTCCTTCTCCACCGGCGAAGCAAGAGCTGCCCGCTCCACCTCCCGCCGCGAGATCGGCCACGGCGCTCTGGCTGAAAAGGCCCTGCTGCCTGTGATCCCCTCCGTTGAGGAGTTCCCCTACGCTATCCGTGTGGTTTCCGAGGACCTGTCTTCCAACGGCTCCACCTCTCAGGGTTCCATCTGTGGCTCTACTCTGGCTCTGATGGATGCCGGTGTGCCCATCAAGCGCCCTGTTGCAGGTATTTTCTGCGGCCTGATCTCCGACCAGGAGACCGGCGAGTGGAGAACCTTCTCCGATATCCACCGTGTTGAGGACTTCCACGGCGAACTGGTCTTCAAGGTTGCCGGTACTACCGAGGGTATCACCGCCATCCAGATGGCCCTGAAGAACAAGGGTCTG
>JAZURG010000043.1:0-4063 GCA_045606145.1 Faecousia sp. | reverse complement strand
AGGCGGTGTTTGCCGACTGCTTTATCGACGCTTCCGGCGATGGAGAGGTCTGCCGTATGAGCGGCGCAGAGCTGGTTGGGGGCAACAGCGAAGGCCTAAATCAGCATGTGACATTGCGCTTTGAAGTAGCAGATGTGGATTATGACCGCTTTAAGGCACAGTGCCAGCGTTTACGGGATCAAGGCAGCCGTTACATGGACTTTTTGAAGGGCGAAGTGGAAAAAGGAAACCTGGATCCGGAATATGCCACAGGTTGCCAGGCATTCACAGTGCTGGGCAAGCCTAACTGCCTGAGCTTCAATGGACCTTGGGTCGGGGAGCGCAGTCACAATGCTGCTGACCCGGAGGTTATTTCTGAAAAAATGATCGCCGGCAGAAAGCGGATATGCGGCGTGTTCAATACTTATAAGAAATATGCAGAGGGCTTTGAAAATTCCTACATCAGCGCCATTGCCCAGACTTTGGGTATCCGGGAATCCCGCCGTGTGGTGGCAGAATACACCCTGACGGTTGAAGATATTTTCAGCCACGCAAAGTTCCCCGACGGCATCGGTGCAAGCAACTATCACTTAGATGCCCACGGTGAAGCCAATTTCAGCGCAGATTTTATGGCATATAAGCCCATTGATCCGAAAGAACATTACTATGAGATCCCCTTCCGCAGCCTGATTCCCAAGGGAATTGACAACCTTTTGGTTGTTGGTCGCTGCGCCGGCACGGACTTTTTGGCACAGTCCACCACCCGTATCCAGCACACCTGCCGCTATATGGGCGAGGCTGCCGGCATTGCCTGCCGGTTTGCCATTGAGAGCAAGAAAGCCTTCCGGGATTTAGATGGCAAGCTTGTCCGCCGCCGTATGGCAGACAAGGGCGCAGTCCTCCTGCAAAAAGAATATAAATAAAAACAAACCCTGGAGGAAATTTTCTTCAGGGGTGTTTTCTATGATACAGAATTATTCAAACAGGGCGTTGATGGATTCCAGGGTTTTCTCAACCAAAACCTCGCCACCATCAGGACCGCACAGGCAGGAAACAACGCTGGTGCCATAGCCACCCTGGGGAACAGCTTTGCGGGTAGGCAGGTAGCCCATGGCATCACAGGCAAGTTGTACCAGCATAGTCTGTTTTGCCTTACTTCTTACCTTGATTTGATTGCCGTAGTCCAGGAACAGCTCAAAGGGATTGGTAGCAATGGCGATATCGCCAAGCCGGATGATATGGACTTCAACAGGCTTGGTCTCAATATACTGCTGCTCACGGTAGCGGACAATGGTGCCGGCATAAACGTGCATCTTGGCTTTGTCCTCGTAGTTGAATACTTCCTTGTCCTTATTCTTGGCTACGTAGTATTCCAGTTCCCGAACCGCTTCGTCGTATTGGCTGATGGTAGCTTTGCGCAGGGGCAGATCCAAAGTAATCACTTGATGCTCGAATGCGGCATCGGTCTGCGGCTGGCCCAGTTCTTCCAGAACAGCAAGGATCTCGTTGGAGACCCGCTTACCCACCCGGCGGCAACCGGAAAGATCAAACATAGAGGGATCGGCAACACGGTCGATCACATCGGGGCGCTTGATGTTAGGGTCATTGATAGGTGTTTCCGGCTGGACCCAGCGGACCAGATCACGGGGGCACTGGTCTCCGCCCGCGCCGCACATAGGCAGCAGGAACAGGTCGTCGCCCAGCTCTTTACGCAGATTCACCTTTACCTCGCCCCAGTAGTCGGCGGAGATGAAGCTGCGGTGCTCCAGGATCTGGCTGGGGCAGGCAATGTTGGCTACCACACCGGTGAGCTTCTTTTCCTTATTGTACACATACAGCAGCTCGATACCGGAATCATTGCCGCCCTCCAACTGGGTAAAGGTGGCGGTATTGGTATCGCCCCACATCTGTGCGCTGCCATCATTATAGCATACCCGGCGGCAAAAGCCAACCACAGCGCGGCCAAAGGCATTGGTAAACCCGCCTTCCGCCCGGTTGTCCCATGCCCGCTTGGCAGCTTTGGCAATACGCACAGCCAGGAAATCCAACGCATCAGTATCCTTCATAATGCTGTCATCGGCGGTTACCAATGGGGTATACTGCCGCTCCGGGGGCAGGAACTCATTCAAAACACTTGCTGCAGTTCCAAAGCTGTCACCGCCAGTTTGCTTGGAAGCGTAGCCAACTGAGGTGTGCGTATGGGTGGCACCGATGATCAGATTCTGCACGGGGACTTCCGGGCAGATTTCCGCAAATATCTTTCGGACTTCATCCAGCAAAAACTGTCTGACAGCGGTCAAATCGCAGGAAACAATGATCGCGTTTTGATCGCCCTTAGAAATCGCCAGCGCAGTGGCTGTGATCTCTGTCTCCACATGGTCAGAAATTCTCTCATAAAACTGACCGTAAACGTTTACCTTTTTGTCAGGCACCAGGCTTTCCTCGGCCCAACCGATCAACAATTCGCTCACATTCCTAAACTCCTTTTACTTACAGATTGCCTTAGGTTCTGATGGGACCCGGATCCAGTTCCACGGGAGATATGCCCGTCATGGGGATCTCACCGTACAACGCCGCTACAAAGGCTTTCAGTTGTTCCGGATCATCGTTGTATACATTGACAAAGGTATCCGCACTTTCCATGATGTTATAGTGGACATAGGGATAGCCCATGGAAACGCCAATGGATTTTTCCGCGCCGCTGGAGAAAGCGTGCATATAGGTCTGGCATTCCTCACCAAACAAGGTCTGCCAGCCCTTCGGCTGGTGCCCCGCAATGAAAACCGCATACAAAATCAGGTCGCTGTCTTTATCGATTGCTTCCAGTTCTTCGTTGTTTTTCAGCCTTCTTTGCAGCCGAACTTCAGCGCCTCTGGCTTCAAATTCCCGCTTTACCAGTTCAAGATTTCTGAAGAAGGCATCCTTGTGGGAAGAGCAGATAATCGTAACTTTCTTGATTTTTTCCTTATTCAGAGGCAGCAGGTTGTTTCCATCCCGTACCAGTGTGATGCTTCTTTGCGCGATCTGCTTGCAGATATTCTGGGTTTGGGGAACCAATTCTTCAGCCTTGGGGCCTTCGAGCCAGTATTCGTCGGTGAACATGCCCATTTTTTCCTTCATATCCAGAACACGCTGACAGGCATCATCGATTCTGGACTCGGGGATCCGGCCGTCGAGGACCGCTTTTTCCAAAATATCCACTGCATGAATGGTACGAACACCCAACAGCACATCGTTGCCCGCCTTGATCAATTCCACGATCAGGTCTTCCTCTTTGTAGAAAGACACCAGACCGGCCATGGCGATGGAATCCGTGATGACAACACCCTTGAAACCCATCTTCTCTTTCAAAAGCTCGGTAATGATCTTGTAAGACAGCGTAGCAGGCAGGTATTTCCCCTTCACCTTGGTATCATCCACCGCCGGGAACGCATGGTGGCTGATCATGACAGAATAAACGCCATCATCCAGAACCCCCTGGAAGATTTTGCCCTGCTCTGACCACCACTCCTCCTCACTGGAAAAAATCCGGGCATTTACGTAATGACTATCCCGATATTCGTAGCGGTCACCGCCGGGGAAATGCTTAGCAGTGGCCGCCACACCCACAGATTGCAGTCCACGGATGTAGGAATTGGCCAACGTGACCATCCGCTCGGGATCGTTCTGGCAATAGGCTCGGGTATTGCTGCCAAATCTTCCGCAGATATCGACCACAGGGCCCCAGATCCAGTTGATGCCCGCACAGCGCAGCTCTCTGCCCACAGCCTGTCCCAGCGCATAGGTCAGTTCCGGAGAGTTGGCAGCGCCGATGGCGGCGGCATTTGGGGTG
Organism: Faecousia sp.; assembly: GCA_045606145.1. Lineage (GTDB taxonomy): Bacteria > Bacillota > Clostridia > Oscillospirales > Oscillospiraceae > Faecousia. Next base: position 252 of record JAZURG010000043.1, on the reverse strand, counting down.
TTGGTCAGGTCCTTGATGGCCCAACCGATGCCAGCTTCGGCGTCCGTGGCTACCAGGGCGTGGATCTTAAAGCAAGCGTCCTCCTCAAGGATCCACTGACGAAATTCTTCGCTTTCGTCCTGATGCTCCGCTTCCCAGGAAATGTCAAAGCCACGGCTTCCCGCACCCGGTTGTACCCAGAGCGTACCAAACTGGCGTTCCCGCAAAAATGCGGCTTTCTCCTCTTTTGTTCTAAGGATAGAAGCATCGACT
>JAZURG010000042.1:0-6026 GCA_045606145.1 Faecousia sp. | reverse complement strand
TGATTGGCTGCCTGTCCAGCGTGACCCTGTTCACTATGCATATGCTGTTCGCTGTTCCTGCCATGGTTCATATGATCTGGATCAGCCTGGCTTCCGCTTTCTCCAGCGTATCCATCTACATGCAGTGGGGTCTGGTTGGTGAAGCCATCGACTACAACGAGTACCTCACCGGTAAGCGTACTGAGGGTTCCATCTACGGTACCTTCAACCTGTCCCGCCGTATCGGCCAAACCATCGGCAACTCCGCTGCTGTTCTGATGCTGGGCTGGATCGGCTATGATACCGCTGTGGCTGCCGCAGGCGGTGCTCAGACCGCTGGTGTTATTACCGGAATCAAGGTCCTGTGTGTGCTGCTGCCTGCCATCTTCTCTCTGGGCAGCTGGGCTGCATTCAAGTTTGTCTGGAACATTACACCCGAAACCCGTGAAAAGGTTTCTGCATTCCACGCAGCCAAGAAGGCCGCAAAGTAATTTAGTAATGTTTGCTCCCGGGCGGCACGGTTTTCTGCCGTGCCGCCTTTCTTTGTTTTTCCGGAGTATCCTTCAGCCGCCCATTTCTCCTCTTTCCTTCACCTTATTTGTTCACATGCCATTTCTTTGGGCGGTTGAATGATGCTCCGGGCCAATTTATTATTTGGAGGTATTATTTTGGAAATGCGTACCCGTATTCTGCCAAAGATGCTGAACTCCGAGGTTCAGGAATATCTGAAGCGTAATGATATCATCATCGTGCCGGTTGGCACTGTAGAAATGCACGGTGGCCTGCCACTGGATGTGGAAACCAACATCAGCGAAGCTGTCGGTCTAAAAATGGCAGAAGCTTGCGATGGTCTGGTACTTACCGGTCTGCCCTATTTCTATTCCGGAGCAACCGCTTCCGGCAGAGGAACCGTTCAGGTCTCGGTCCGTCAGGGTATTGATTATCTGGGAGCTATTGCCCGGAGTTTGCTGCGGCTTGGCTTTAAGCGGCAGATCTATATCAGTCTCCACGGCCCTGCTCACATGACTGTCAGCCCCATGGTCCGGGATTTCTACGATGAAACCGGTGTGCCGATCCTGTACATGGACATGACTATGCAGCTGTTCAGCAAGGCAAGAGACCTGTTCCAGACCGATAAGATGGCTACCGATCCCAGAGCCTTCATGGCGCTGCTGGATTCCATGTTTGTTGGTGCCTATCAGATCATGGGCCGTCTGGAGGATGTTCCTCTGACTACTGAGTTTTCTGCCGCTGTGGGTCAGAGCTGTGCACCCTTCAATGACATTTTCAATCTGGCTTATCAGAGCGGTTCTGTTGGCTACTGCTTTGGCGAAAACTCTGACCATGCGCCTACTACTGCGATTCCCGATGCCGAGACCCGTCAGCGGATGGCTGATGAAGGACAGGTCATCATCGAGAAACTGGTGGAACGTCTGAATCTGCCCCATGTGGTGGAGCAGCTGCGCAAGCTGGAGGAATACGGTCTGGAGAACGAAAAGAAGTATCCCTGGATGCCTTCTGCCTGGAATAAGAATCACTGATTTTTCAACGCGTCAGCCATTGGCGCACCTTCTCCTCTAGGGGGACAAGCGGGATACTGCTTGTCCCCTGAGTGCTCTTTACACAGTTTTGTATTACGAAAGGAAGCGATCTGTTTGGAAAAGAAAACGCAAAACTCCCACTTGGGAACAACCCCCATTCCGAAGCTGATTCTGAAAATGGCACCGCCCACGATTATTGCACAGCTGGTAAATCTGCTGTACAACATCGTGGATCGAATTTATATTGGTCACATCGAGGGAATTGGTGCTCTGGCCCTAACTGGTGTCGGCCTGTGTACCCCCATTTTGATGCTGGTCACCGCCTTTTCCATGCTGGCATCTGCTGGCGGCGCACCTCGCAGCGCCATTGCCATGGGCCAGGGCAACAAAGAAGAAGCAGACCGCATTTTGGGTAACTGCTTTACCATGCTCTTACTTTTCGCAATTGTGCTGACAGTGGGACTGATTACCTTTGCGGAGCCTCTGCTGCTGCTTTTCGGTGCCAGTGAAAATACCCTTCCCTATGCGTTGAAGTATATGACGATCTACTGCTGCGGCAGTGTCTTTGTGCTGCTTACTTTGGGCTTAAATCCCTTCCTCAACGCCCAGGGATTCAGCAGCTTCTCCATGACAACAATCATTCTTGGTGCGGTTACCAATATTATTCTTGACCCCATCTTTATCTTTGTGCTGGATATGGGTGTGGCAGGTGCCGCTACCGCAACCGTTATCAGTCAGTCTGTAAGTGCTGCCTTTGTCACCTGGTTCCTGACCAAAGGCAAAAAGAGCATTTTGAGGCTAAGCCTGAAGGCAATGAAGCTGGACTGGAAGGTAATCGGTCCGGTTCTAGGCTTGGGAATCTCTGCGTTTGTCATGGTATCCACGGAGAGCATTCTGAGCATCAGCTTCAATTCCAGCCTTTCCCGGTTCGGCGGTGACCTGGCTGTGGGCTCCATGACGATCCTTGCATCCTGCTCTCAGCTGATCACTATGCCTACCCAAGGTCTGGTGCAGGGCTGCCAGCCCATTATCAGCTTTAACTACGGCGCCCGCAATACGGATCGGGTTAAGCAGTGCTTTAAGATTCTGTTGACTTTTGCTGCAGGCTATACGATCCTGTTCTGGACTGCCAGTATGCTGATTCCGCAGGTGTTTGTTCAGATCTTCAACAATGATGCAGCTCTCGTAGAGCACACCGTTTGGGCTATGCGGATCTATATGGCAGGTATCTTCTCTCTGGGCTTCCAACTGGCCTGTCAGCAGACCTTCATGGCTTTGGGACAGGCAAAGGCAAGCCTGCTTTTGGCCTGTCTCAGGAAGCTGATCCTTCTGATTCCCCTTATTTTCATTCTGCCTCTGTTCTTCGAGAACAAAGTGTTTGCAGTGTTCCTGGCAGAGCCTGTCAGCGATATTGTAGCCGCTGTAGTCACCGTTGTGGTATTCTTTGCGCAGTTTGATAAGATTCTGAAAAAGGGTCCGGAGAAAATCGGGTAAACTGGAAAGTGCGAATACTAATAATTGCAGTAATGTGTGACGCATGAATTTTCACTTTTCTTTGTGAATGCGGCATCAAAATCCCCACAGTCTTTCCTCTTCTTATCGGAGGATCGACTGTGGGGATTTTTTGTTTTGGAATGTGTAGATGCGAACACCGTTATTTTGGTTTGTATATACAGATTTCAAAACAGCTGGGATTGTAAAGGGACTGCCGGTTCCTTAACTTCCGGGTTTCAAATAGGGGTGAAAGCGCCCTGTTGGCACACGATTTTACGGTGTAAAGTCTAGTGTTTTATACCTTCTGCGACCGCTGACGCTGGAAAGGGGGTGTTTGCTTCCGGAACACGCCATTTCCGGTGGCAGCAGAACAGGCGGATTTTGGCACGCCACGCGCTTAAAATTCAGGATTTGTCCCTCAGACAAAATCCGGCTGTTCGGGTGTAGGTGGTGCAGCAGAGAGAAGATGATTTTGAAAAAATCTTCGTAGCTTACCTCACGGATTAATCGGCTCAACGGTAATCAATCGCACTTCCAGCATATCCAGAATGGCGTCGATTTCCAGTGTTTTCTTTTTGGCCTGTGCGATGTATTTGCTGCAAAGGGGCGTGGAAAGGGCTTCCAGTGTCCTAAGCTCCTGATTGGTATCCAGCTCCATGGCTCCCATTTCCACCCATTTGTCAAAAGCGGAGCCGGATTTGCGGTTCAGAACAGTTTCCCGAATCATATAGGTGCCGTTTTTCACATCCTTCAGCGTCAGATGTACATCCATATTCTGCACGGGATCGAAAGGTGTATAGCGATCCGTAAAGGTCATATCGAACCGCTCGCCCAGGGCGTAGAGGTGGGAAAAATGTCGGTAGTTGTACAGCAGCAGGGAGATTTTACTGCCCTGCCGGGTGGCAAACCAGCCGTCTCCCTGACCAATCAGGTTATTGCCCAGCTGCCGCAGCAGGCACAGGGCATAATAGCTTGCTTTGGGAATGCCGTTCACGGGGAACAGGCCCAAACCGCCGAAGAACAGCTCCTTAGGCAGGGGCGCTTCGCCCATCCAGTCGGTGAGGGACCAGTAGCCGAAGCTGTCCAGACGGTCGTAGTTTTCCAGAATGTTTTTCACGATGTAGCAGGATTTGAAGCAAGTGTCGTTCAGCAGATCCTGTTGGGATGGGGTGTTGTTCCACTCTGTCAGGAAAATGGGCAGATGGGCAAGTCCCAACTGGGACCGTTCAGCGTTCACCTGATTCACAAAGTCCCGGAACCCCTCAGGCGTATCCCGTAGCGTCATGGAATAGACGAAACCAAAGGTATTTCCGTCACTGCGGTTCTGCTCCAGAATAGCGGTGTCGTAGTAATAGAAGTTAAGAAAATCCGGCATACAATTATTCTCCCGGCACCACTGTAGAAAGGGAATGTACCAGTTTGTGAACTTGTCTCGGACGATGTAGTAGGTAGGAGGTGTTCCGAAGGAGAGTTGGGGATGGGCAGCTTTTACAGCCTGGTAGGTCTGTCGATAGAATTCGTAGAAGGTTTCGTCACTGGAGAATCCGTAAAGGTCTCCAGGGGAATCCGGCTGGGTCCAGACGCAGAAATGCCACTGCCGCAGGGTATCTTCCCCATAGCGCTGCAGTAGATGTTCGGTGACAGCACCCACCAGCTTTCCCCAGGCGATTAAGCTCTTGGGTTCGCTGACCAGGTAGTTGAACAGGCGGCGGTCAGGGTCTTTGGCCAGCAGGGTGGGCATAAAGGACAGCTGGATAATGGGCTTTAAGCCCACGCCATGGAGAAAATCAAAAACCTTATCGATGTAGGCAAAGTTATAAATGGGAGAACCGTTGGGAGCTTCGTTATAGACATGAAGCTCGTCGGAGAGAATACCGTTGAATTTGATATACTGGAATCCGATTTCCTGCCGCATCCGGCGTACCATCGCCTGAATGTCTGCCATCAGCAGATCTGAGGCGCTGCCCACGGTCATAACATGCCGCCAGGTGTTTTTCAACTGCAGAGCACTGGAATCCGCGCTGAACTGGATGTTGCAGCTTATGGAATTTCTCTGAATGGCTGCCGCAGGTGCAGAGGTGACCAGATACTTTTTGAGGCCTGCCATATAGTCGTGGTGCTCCACGGTGGGGAGCGCAGGCTTTGTGCTCTCTTTCTGCCGGTTTTGACGGCGGTAAACACTGGGGAGCACGCCATACTCCTTCTTGAAGGCCTGTACAAAAGCATGGCTGTTGGGGAAGCCGCTGTCTGCAGACACGTCTTCAATGGTTTTCTCGGTGTTCATAAGATCGGTGACGGCGTGATTTAGGCGAATCTGGGTCAGGTAAGCCAGGAAAGACATACCAAACTGCTGATCAAAGAATTTGGAAAGATAGGGAGCAGATAGATGCACCATTTCCGCCAGCTTAGAGAGCGAGAAGTTTTCTGCATGATGTTCCCGGACAATCCGGGCAATTTGGGATACACGGGCTGCATAACGGTGACTTTGAACATCCTGCGCGTGGCTGCGGTCAACCCGGAAATTGTTGTACATGACATCCATGAATTCATAGATGTAAGACCAGTTGCGAAGGGCGTAGCCCTGCTGCTGGTCTGCATTATTTTTTATGAGGTGGGCAATGAGACGGCGGATGGTCTGGAACGCAGCACTGTCTCCTTGAACGGCACTGTTGCAGAAAAACTGGGGATGCAGCGGGTCAGGAAGCGTCTGTTCAAACAAGGCTTGTTCGAACTGAACGCTGATCATGACACAGTCATTACCCCGATATTCATGGGGTGCATGTCCGTCAATGGTAATTACATCTTCCGGTCCCAACTGATAGGTCTGTCCGCCTACTACCACATTACAATGTCCGGAAAGAATCATATCCACTTCAAAATGATCGTGCATATGTTCTTCGATAACTCCGATCCGATGCATCATACACCGTAGGGGCATCCGAGTATCAAAGTTGGCAATTTCATAGTTTCTGCGCATGGTTTCTCGCCTCCTTTGATGCCATTATAAAGGGG
>JAZURG010000041.1:0-2465 GCA_045606145.1 Faecousia sp. | reverse complement strand
CAGCCAACTATCTCGCCCCGTTCCTGTGCAAGAATCGAAATCACATTTTTGTTGGCAACCAGACTCTCAAAAGAGTCCCTGGTCATATACTGCTCAATGGGACAAAACATATCCGGTCTGCCGTCAACATCAACCTGATGTATTTGCAAAAGCAGAGCATCGATGGCGGAATAGTCTGATTTTCTGATATTCCGAATATACATCTCACACACCGCCTTTGCTTTTCTGTCATTATAGTGAGTGGAGATGTTTGAATAATATACGATATACGCCTATTTATATCAGAATTGTGTCATTTATAATACCGTTTGCAAAGCCAGATCGTTGATGATTTTGGCATAGGGTGCACTACCTCAGTTCTCATTTCTCGCTGTTGCCCTCAACACTTTCAGCCATCCGGAAAATATCCGCTTCCGATACGCTTCCGGCTGTGTATTCCAGAACGCAACTGTATGTGGGTGAAATCGTCCAGCACAGATAGGTCTGTCCATCCAGTTCTCCTATGACCGCTTCCAGTCCGTTCACTTCACAGTCACGGCGATTTTCAAGGGCATCCATATCTACAACCTGCTCCAATGCGGCTTGGTTGATTCCAAAATATTCGGTAGGTTCATCATCCACATAAGTGGTGATGCAGCAGTAATAGGTAATAGTATCTCCATCGGGATTCTGATAGCAGTAGGGTGTGACTTGGGTAAGGGATTTCAGTTCCCAGCTTTCATCGATCTCCTGCAATGCGGCCTCCACATTGTATAGCTTCTTTGCAATTTGCCAGTTAGGGTCTTGCTCCCGCTGATAGATACTGATACCCCATATCATTCCCGTAATGATAACCGCAAGGGAAATGCAGACGATAATACCCGCAATGATCTTCTTTTTCATTCTTCTTCCTCCAACTGCTCATTGAGATTGATGCAGAGAACGCCCTGCTTCTTGGCATACTTCATAATCTGCCATGCGCCGCCGCTTTCATGCTGGATGCAAAACACAACCAAATCCGACCTATCCACCATGGCCCGGTTTCGGGTTTGGTGGGCATTTTTGTAGTGGCTCCCGGCAGCCGCTTCGCATACTTCGATTTCATCGTAGTAGTCCCGGAAGGATTCTTCATTGTTCCGAAACTCTGCTGTGATGTAGGGCAGCACCCAGATGTGAGCACTGTTATCGCTCCGATATTCTCGCTTGCAGCGGCGTATGGTAGAGGAAACAAGCTGGTCATATTCTCCGTCCCGTCCCACAAGAAATTCTACATATTCCTTGTTCCGTAGCAGCGTTATTATAAGATGTTCCAGCTTGCGCTCAATTTCCAGTGCATTCTCGATACAGCGATGCCCAAAGAAGCTAACCGTATAGGTATTCATCCATAGTCCCCCAGCAAATATGTTTCGGCTATTACCTTTCCTTATTATATATAATTATTTACTTTAAGTAAAGGTTTCGCTATTTTGTATCAGTTATAATTTGTTTAGTTACTTGGTAGCATATTACCGGGAGGTGGGACTATGCGAACTGAGTATGCTGAAAGGTATATCACAATGGGCTTGAAGATTGCCTATTACCGCAAAAAAGCTGGTTATACGCAAGAGGTCTTTGCTGAAAAGATCGGTAAAAGTGTCAACTTTATGTCACAGGTGGAAGGTACAGGAACCGTGAGAGGTGTTTCTCTGGAAACACTGTTCAAAATCGCAGACGTTCTTGGGATTCCTCCCTCAAAACTGTTGGAAGATGATTGAATAGTTAATGCGTCCCAAGTTGGGACGCATTACTTGTTTGTTGCATTATTACGGTTTTGTGTGTATTCCCCTTTTCTTCGCCAGTTCACTTGCTGCCTTGCGGCGGTCATCGGTGTAAGGTGCTGTCAACCGGATGCTGATCCGGCTCTTATCGATCTCGAAGCGCAGACCACCTTGGCCATCATCGTCGGTTTTCTTGCACAGTTCCGGGTATTTGGCTGCGTACTTCTGCAGCCGCTTCTTTAGGTTCGTATCGTGGGTGTAGACCTCCGCAATGGGGTCTTTTGCATTGTAGTACACATCAGTTGTCTTCTGTTTTTTCGTAAGACCTGTTTTCATAAAAATCCTCCTTTTTTCGTAAATTTTCCTCGGCTCTTGAGCCGGGAAAAAGAGGCTGTTTTCCGATAGGAAGCTCCCAAATGATGACTGCATCTTTTGGAAACTTGCTAACGGATTTTTCTCGATTTTCCCGGCTCTTGACATTATCTTTCATAATCCCGCTTGGGCTGCTTTTTCCGGGGTTCCGGCTGGTGTCTGACAGGCCGCTTTTGTACCGGCGGCTCCAGTTTCTTTTCGTCCTCCCGGAGCAGATGATCCACATCCTGCTGGGCTTCCATCATGGTGATGGCACTGTAGTGTTTCCCATGGGCCTGCTGCAACCTATCTTTTGCATTCTGGGTGTAGGGCTTACGCAGGATTTGCCGCTGGGCATGAAGCTCCGCCTTGTCCATG